>JBEIGW010000018.1:0-19503 GCA_040381655.1 Deltaproteobacteria bacterium | reverse complement strand
GGGGTGAAATAGCGTCGGACAAAGCAAAACAGGACTTGGAGGGATGAAATTCTTGAAAACCTGATATCGGCCATCATCAATCCCCTCACTAGACTCACCTCGGGACGCAAACATCTTTGACCTAGCATCCTTACATGTCATCTCTTCTCCGTTTAATTTTATTTTATGCTCTAGAATCGACGGCTCATTAATCAGAGACGTCACCGGAAGAAATGCCGGAAGAAAGATCTTAGAGCCACGTGCTGGCGTGTGGGCGTTGATAACGAGATACTTCATGCCCGACAAAAGGTTCTCCCCGTATTCATTCGCTGACGTAATTTCGTCATAGTTTTGTGCGCACAAATCATTACCGCTGTAGAGCATAATAATCCGCTCAGGGATATCGCCATTTCGTGTACCGATAAGTCTTGAAGCATGCATCCAAGCACGACTTGCTCTAGCTCCATTCTCACCAGCTAGTAAAATATCTTTGGGGGCCGCACCCAAGGCAAGGCCCACAAAATAGCCGAACGAAAGACGATGCTCCTCCAGCGTACGGGCCGACAAGAGCTGCGTCACGTTGTGCCAAAGCCAACCCGAACCACCGTCATTTTCTCTGACCGATGGCTGAACACGCGTTGGAGATTCAAGGCCTTTTGCAAATTTTCTAAACTCAGGCGGCACTTGGTCTGCCTGCACATCAAGCTTGGTTTTCCCGTTAAAAATTTCCCATATCTTCCAGGAGTCAAACTCCATTTGAGGGTGCGCCGCTGCCCCCGTGGACATGCTATCACCTAAAATAGCGACACCTTCAAACGCACGCGCGGGGCTAACGTCGAGTAAGCTCATCACAATCAGAAAAAGTCGTTTCACTGAGGTCTAGTCCTTTTTTAAAAACCTACGAACAATATTAGGCATTTGCTTTGCAAGAGCCACGATGTCACTAAAGCTTGGATCAGCTGCCCGAAATAAAACTGGTCCTGCCACCATGGCAAACGGCACGTTAGCATCAATACCGCGGGCAAGGCCTTCAATTGTCATTAAACTTTTCGCCATGAGTAAAAGGCCAGCCGGCATAGGTATACCAAGCCTGTCAGCCCCCTCAAGTGCCGCTTCGACCATTTGATTTAAAGACGGTGCCTCACCATTTGCTGCCTGCGAATCCTCAACAAGCTTTATCATCTTTCTTAATTCCAGTCGGATTTTCTCACGGTCAATACTCTTTCCCGTTGACTCCCGACCCATCTCACTGAGCACGTCAATCAACTTTTCGATATCGAGCGCCATGACAGCTTTCAGAATGCCTGCGATGAATCGTCGATCCGTATCAAGCAGTTCCCCGGCGAGCCCCCAATCATAGAGTCCCACTGTGCCATCTTCAAGCAGCACCAGGTTTCCGGCATGCGGATCCGCGTGGAAAAGACCCCACTCAAAAATCTGAACCAAAAGTTCATTGAGGAGCTTTTTAGCAATGCTCTTTCGCATTTTAGGCTCAAGTTCAACTTTACCGGAAATAATATCGCTCAGTTTTATGCCGTTCAGGCGCTCCATGACAATGACTGCTCGATTGCCAAGTCGGGAATGGAGCTGCGGAACACAAAGGGATTTTTGTCCTTTGGAAACGATCAACTCCTGAACCCTGGTCATGGTTTCTCGCTCGTGATCTAGATTCATCTCACGACGTAAGCTCTCACAGAGATCTTTCACATCGATTAAAAACCTTCGGGACAACCTCGTTACAGCAAACGGCTCCGCCACCAGCACAGCCGACTCGATAGCCGTGACGGACTCGGTCAACCTCAAAATCGCTGAAGGTTTTAGAAGTTTTACAACCCAAGCGCGACCCTCCATATCCACGGCGCCATGCACCTGTGACATGCTGGCCACACCTAGGGGCTTGCTCTCCATCTTGAGCTCGTCCCGCCAATCAGGGACCTCCCGGTCCAAAATAAGCTGGGCGTCTTCCCAGGCCAGCGGCGGCCAATCCCCGTAAACACGGTCAAGCTTGAGCATGTCAATGACCGGTACGGCCTCTTTGCCCATCCTTGATAGCCAGACTTGCATAGCTTTGCCATATAAAGGTCCCCACGCATCTATGACGCCCAGTAGTGCGTCTCCGACGATGGCAAAAACCTTTGCATCACTCCATGGCACTAGGGATGAGTCCTTGACCACCGCCTTAGCAAACTTTATTGGTAGGCCAATAGCCGCGTGAGTCAACCAACCTGACCCAAGTCGCCAAAGTTCCCGCGGAATAGCCAGCGGCGAAAACTCGGATCGAGTACGATCCCGGACGGAGCCTGAACTGGATTTTTCTTGTTCTGAATCTGACATTAAAACGACTTCTTTGGGATTATGCTCATATCGAGATTGGCACGTGTATTTTCTTTCTCAATCCCCTATAATGAATCACAAAATAAATAATTGGTAGTACTTTACCACTATTCCCTGGGCGCTGTTCAACTTTACAAAAGGTGGCACATTGCATGCAAACCAAAGAGGAAATCGTCAGAAATTGGCTACCCCGCTACACTGGGACCCCGATTGACGAATTTGGTGACTATGTACTTCTCACAAACTTTTCAAACTACGTCACGATTTTCGCCAATAAATTCAAATCCCAGGTCCGCGGCCTAGACAAAACCATGCAGACGTCGACAAACAAAGACGGCCTGACCATCGTTAATTTTGGGATGGGATCGGCTAATGCGGCGACAGTTATGGACTTGATGACAGCCATAAAACCAAAAGGTGTCCTGTTTTTAGGCAAATGCGGTGGCCTCAAACACTCCACGGAAATCGGTCATTTCATCCTACCAATGGCAGCCATTCGCGGCGAGGGAACTAGTAACGATTATCTCCCCCCCGAAGTCCCTGCTATGCCGTCATTTAAGCTACACAAATTCGTCTCAGACAAATTAATGCATAAAGGCTTAGAGTACCGCACGGGGGTCGTTTACACGACTAACCGTAGAGTTTGGGAACATGATATTGCATTCAAAGAACGATTGAGAAAGCTTAAACCCATTGCAATTGATATGGAAACCGCCACCATTTTCTCAGTTGGGCTTGCGAACGATATACCACGAGGAGCATTACTTCTGGTTTCCGACGTCCCTATGACGCCTGACGGTGTTAAAACGGAAGAAAGTGATAAAAAAGTGACCAGTGAATATGTCGATCTTCACTTGGAAATAGGCATCCAGGCCATGACCGAAATTGGCGCTAATGGTGAAAAAATCAAACACTTCAAATTCTGAAGATCGATGCCTGATACCTTCCAACTGAATCCAAAGCGACAGCTGATGATCATGAAAAGCAATAAAATCATTTTCTGCAGCATAAGCGTACTAACCATACTTCTTGCCGTTGGTGTTAGGCCGATCATGGCTCAACCAGCTGAAGAGTCGGTGAAAACCTACAAATTAGAATCGCTCGAAGTCACGGGTTCGTCTCGCTTGAGTCGTGAGCAAATACGAGAGCAATTGAGAATTTCAGACAATACGACTCTCTCCGACGAGTGGCTTGCCGAGGCGAGAACCAAACTGCTAGGCCTTGCGGTTTACAAGTACGTGTTTTTTTCACTTAAAAAAGGCTCAAACCCAAGCTACGCAAAATTAATAATAACAGCCTATGACGATGACGAAGTACTTTCTGACTGGGCCACCGGGGGCGAGTTCGGCCTCTCTTTGGTGAAACCGGCGCCAGACCTTGGCGACGATTCTCCTGTGCGAAGTTACAGGTTTGGCCTTGTTGCTCGAAATCTTTTAAAACGCTCACATCGAGGTGCTTTAATTGCAGAGCTCGGCAACGATGGCAACCTGGTACTCGGATCACTGGCTTATGGATTACCGCGATTTGTCTCGGAGGCCATACAGTTTGATGCAGCGCTAGTTTTGACCGATCCAAGCCAGAAATATCTGGAGACTGAAGCTTTTGGCATGAAAGGCCAAACGATTTGGACACGTCAACGATGGGGTCTCGACGTCAATTACGGGCTTGCATGGTACTCTAATCGTCATGATCTCTACCGGCTTGATCACTGGCCCAGTTTGGTTTCCGGGCCAAAATTGGGACTTGTACGCGAAACTCGACTACTCAGCTTTTTGCCAAAGCCTGGCTACAAAGCTGCGGCCTCCATCGTGCCATCTCTTGTAAATCGCGAACATGCCACCCTCGAAGCTGAGATGCTTCGAACCGAACAATTTAGAGACCTGCTTGCGGTGACTGCTGCAGGAAAATTAGTTCAAATTGGGCGCGGAGCAACCACATTACGAGGCGAATTTAAAATCGAATTGCCTATTACAACATCGAGTCATGGGCTGCGGTCTATTCTGTATTTTTCTCGGCGACTGGGCCGAGACCAGTATAGGTCGTTCAAACACTCTGGCAGCGAAACTATTGCCGGTTACAGGTATCACTCAACTGGGTTCATCGGAGATATCAACTTCAAATTAGCGTCTGAAAATCCTTTCGCAAAACCCTGGAAAAAGGCTCCTACGCCTGACCTCGAAACAAGATCCGCAGAGGTCGGTGACGCACCATGAACCGATGGACTTTGGGATCAATCATCTTAATCTCCTCCATCCAAGCGCAGAACCTCAAGGCCGCTAATCCAAATCAAATTGTAAACCATGCGGCAACATGGGACATAACGAGACCCACGGTGATGTTGGTCATCAATATAAGCGACCTCCTCACAAACGAGCAAAAAGACATCGTCAACTCAGGGTTTAGTACGTTCACCATCCTTGGAATATCGGAGCAGAAACTCAAATCAGAGGAATCCGCTCAAAAACTGCGGCTGGTTTGTCGTGTTAAATATGACACCTGGGAGGAACGGTATCAAACGACTCGCCTAGAGCCACTGCCCGTGCGAACATTCAGCAACCCTAACATTCAATCCTGGGGACAAGAATGCCTCAAATACCGCATCCCGGTCTCAGAGCTAAATGCCTCCATAAAACATGGCGGAAAACTTTATGCGACACTTCAGGTTCGTCAATCCTCCCCTGACGAAGCCTTGAAAATAAAAAACTGGCTCGTTAATCAGCAATCCGGATTCATGCAAGGACTTTATTCCCACATGTTAGGTGACATGCAGCTAGGCGGTCGTACGGACATCACAATCGACGTTCCAATACAACCCACAAGTAACTCTCCCAAAAAGGACTCAAATCCCAAATCAATGAAAAAGGTAAAATAGTTGCAAAATTCCAGATTACGAAAAAAAAACTCGGTCGCATTGCACCTTCCGCATGTCTCATGGCATCAGTGGAGTGTTGTGCGACTTGCTGCTATCGCCATGGTCACCGTCCTTGCTGGCTATCTGACTGCTGCCATTCTCGCTGTGAAAAGTATCGACCAGTTACTTCATATCGCACATGACCCTGCCGTTGAGGCCACAATCACCCGGGGACTAGACAGCCAAAAAGAGGCGTATAAGACAAAGCAAGATTTACTTGTAACAAAGCTCAGACACGTCATAAAAAATCCGTCGTCCATCCCCCAAAAAACGCTTGGGGACACACTAAACAAAATTGGCACAGGAGAAATTTTCCCGAACGAAACATGGCTTATTGAGCCCGCACGTCAGATGCAAGGCACAACTATTCATTGGCAAAATCGATCAGATCTGCTTGTGGGACCTCATTTGGTTCGCTTTCAGCATAGCAAAGACGAGGAAGCTTACCGCCTGAGCGAGGAGGTCCTCCAAAGATATAAAATCATCGGATTTGAACTACGCGATCGGATCCGGCCAGCCCTAATTATAGCTTTATCATTGACGCTAGCTGTCATGTGCATGCTACTGACGGCTGCATTTATCTATATGACCCTGAGAAGCAAGACAAGAATCCAGAAACTAGTCCAGGGGTTCATATCATATGCCCAAGGCGATGACGGATTTCGCTTCCAATCCCATGGTCATAACGAGCTCGGTCTTCTCAGTAGACAGTTCAACCGAATGGCTGATGATCTTAAAGAGAATCAAGCACGTGCCGTTGGACTTGAAAAACTTGCTTCATGGCAAACTATCGCTCGAAAAATGGCCCACGAAATAAAAAACCCCCTAACACCCATTCAAATTATGATCGGCCAGCTCCATCGAAATTATGACGGTCAAAGTGTGGACTACAAAAAACTCCTGGATAAAGCTCACAACGTCATTCTTGAGGAAGTCGCAGGGCTAAGAAGAATGGTGGATGACTTCTCTCAATTTGCCCAGTTACCTTCGCCGCGATTCGCTAAAAACAGCGCAACACATTGCGCTAAACAAGCTGTGCAACTGGTCGAACACACCTACCAACCGCACCAGATTATCTACGAGGGACCTTCAGAAGACGTCTTTGCAGAATTCGATGACCAGCTCGTCAGGCAAGCGCTCCATAATCTGATTAAAAACGCAGCTGAAGCTGACCCGCTCGGCAACCTAGCCATCACGGTCCGGCTACAGCACACCCAAGTGAGCATCATTTTCGAAGTTGAAGATCTGGGTCCAGGAATTCCAACGGAGATTAGGGACAGCATTTTTGAAGCCTATGTCACTACAAAACATACGGGCCCGACTCCTGGCATGGGCCTTGGCCTGGCCATTTGTCAAAAAATTGTGCTAGAACATGGTGGAAAGCTCGCATTAAATAGCGCCAACGGTAAGACTACGTTTCGTATAACGCTGCCTCGGATTCATAAAGGGTTGACGGTTGAGGAATAAAAGCAGCCAAATCTCAGGTGCTCATGTTCTTATCGTCGATGACCATAGGAATATTCGGATTAGTTTACGCGTGACACTGGAGCAAGAAGGCGCGCAAGTCTCTGAGGCCTCAAATATTGCTGAAGCCCGACTGAAGTTAAATGCGAGCCAAAATTTTCAAGGTCAAAAATTTGATTTAATTCTACTCGACATTAGATTGCCGGATGGAAGCGGCTTGACGCTCTTAGAGGACCTTGGGAAAAACCTACAGGCAAGTCGCGTCGTTGTCATCAGTGGGGACGGCTCAGCCTCGGACGCCTACAGAGCAACCCAAATCGGTGCATTCGACTTCATAGAAAAGCCGTTCACCCCAGAACGCGTGCTTGTAAGCGCGTCACGCTGTCTAGAGTTCAACCGGATTGAAGAGACTAATGCCAAACTCAGCAAGCTCCAGGCTGAGAATGAAATAATTGGAAGTCACCCCAAAATTAGAGAGATTCAAACAATCATTGCAAAGACAGCGCCGACCTCTGGCCGGGTTCTGATTACCGGTGAGAGCGGAACAGGAAAAGAACTCATCGCGCGGGAGCTTCATCGACTGTCACAACGCGCTAAAAAAACGATGCTAAAATTGAACTGTGCAGCAATCCCCAAAAACCTGATGGAGAGCGAGCTTTTCGGCCATGAAAAAGGCGCATTTACCGGTGCAACAAAGACAAGACTTGGGGTCTTTGAGCGAGCGGATGGCGGAACTTTATTTCTCGATGAAATCGGCGAGCTAGAGCTGGATGTTCAAGCAAAGCTGTTGCGCGTCTTACAAAATGGCGAGTTTTCTCGAGTAGGTGGCGACAAAACATTAACTAGCGACGTCAGGGTTATTTGTGCGACAAATCGCGATCTAAAACAAATGTGCCAAACAGGGGGATTCCGCGAAGACCTATTCTACAGACTTAACGTCATTACGATTCAAAGTCCGGCACTCCGGGAAAGGTCTAGTGATATACCTGAATTAAGTAAACGCTTTTTACAGGATTGCTGTGAAGAACACTCGCTCGGCCAAAAAGAATTTTCAACTTTAGCGTTGAAACAACTATCAGAATATTCCTGGCCGGGCAATGTCCGGGAGTTGCGAAACACCATCGAGAGATCTGCGATATTTTCCGCTGACACCGTGATTGAGCATATCGAGGACCTGGCTAATCAACCCAAAATACTGCCTTCGTCAATAACCACTGCCATTGACGTCAGCGCTGACGCGCTGACGCTGCAACTTCCACCATCAAGCTGGGAAACATTCCAAGCTGAATCCGGACGAAAGTTTCTTGAGTACATATTGAGAAAATCAGACGGCAACGTCAGCGAAGCTGCACGGGTTCTCGACGTTGAACGAGCTTACTTACATCGTTTGATGAAAAAACTCGGAATTCACCGATAATTGATTGTTAGTTAAAAAAACCTATCTTATTATTTACTACTAGTTTCGATAAGCAAGACATGCTGATCGTCACGCAGAACAGTCACACCCGCGCGCTTGCGCCACGCGTCTTCAATTTGCTTCATTTCACCAGCGCTTATAGGCCACGTATTACGATACTCACCCTTCTCAACAATAAAAAAACGAAAATTATCAGCTTTCGTTGCCCCGATTTGCGCAATGCCAGGTATATGCACTAAATGCGGGACAAGGTTACCGCCCGCTAGAACTCTTTCTGCCCCAGCTCTACCCAGGTAGTTCACCGCTGCATTTAACGCATCAATACGCTCCGAAGACGACGGACAATGCTTTTTAAATGGCTTATCCCTCCATGTCCTGCTTCCGAGCTCTATAAATGGTACGACCATGGCAAGCACGAAAGCAAAAAAGAAACGATTTCGAGTTCGAAGAGATTTAGACATGTGATCATCCGCCCCAATCAGCATGAACCCCGCCAATACCGCCAGCGGTGCAGCCCTATGGTTCCCCCAGTAACCGCCCACAATTCTTATAGCCATAAGCAGGAAAACGACTGGCAAGCAGACCAGCAACCAAGAGTCATTTTTTAGGGAATTGAAACCAAACTTTTTATTGGCGCGCAATATGAATACCGGCATAAAAATCCAAAATAGCAGCTCGCACATTGGAAATAACCATGCACTTACAGCAACTCCGGTTACACCATTGGCTGAGATCATCGCTGACGTGTAGTAATCTGACTTTCCCAAAAAAATAGGCCTTAAAACAAACACGGCGATAGACCACACGACACTTATCGTAAAGATCCGAACACCCAATCGTCTCCTTTTTTGGAGGATCAAAACAACCCCCAACAACCCTCCAACGATAGGGAATTCCTCTTTAAAGAGTAACAACAGCACTAGCATCGTGATCGCTAAGCTATCCCTACTTGCGTAGATTGAGGCAAGCAACCAAGCCAGGGGTGCTAACGCCCAGGTTCCAGGATGGGACGGGTAAAATGCGGCCATCAATGTCATTGGACTAAAAAGAATCACAAAAAAAACCGCTAGCATCTGGAACTTCGAGATGAGGCTCATCCTCCGCAACCAAATTGGGGCAAAAGATGCCAAGACGATGGACGCCATTTCCACCCTTATGGCGAGTAAACTGGGCTCAAGAAATTTCGCAAGGGGCGCAATAAAAAAAAGGATAGGGTCAAAGTGGTCGTTAAAAATCCTGATATCTCGTGTTGAGAGAAATGGATTTAAATTTTCCAAAGACAGTAAGGTTAGGGCCTGCCCATAAATACCTAGATCATAATTATTGAAACAAAATGCGGCGTGAGCATTTTCAACAGGTATCCAAATTAACAATACGAAAACCAACCAGCCGGCGATGATGTATGCCATGGATTTCACTCTGGCTGAAGCGGCAGTCGACTACGTCGATATGTGTTTACGAGATATAAAATGATGCCTAGCCATAGGACTACAAAAGCCCAAATTTGTTGGTCTGTTACGATCTCTTTGAAGACGAGCACCGCAATAATGAACTTACCGGTTGGCGAAATATAATTAATCATGCCCAAGGACGTTAACGTAAGTCCCCGTACACCATGCGCAAACCATAATAGCGGTAACGCGGTAAGACCTCCGCCAACAACAAGAAGCCAGCCATGTCGTTGCCACGCCGCTGACAAAGCCGAATCCGACGGTGACGTGAGAAGGTAAATCACAGCAGCACCGAATAAAAACATGGCTTCTGTGGTCAACGCGCTCATGGGTGGCGCTTTAACAACTTTTCGCACCAAACTATAACCGCTAAATGTGACGGCCAGCCCAATCGCAAGAATTGGTACATGTCCCGCGGTAACACCATACATAACGGATCCGGCAACCACGGTGAGAACACCAATCCACTGACCTACAGTCAGTTTCTCCCGTAAGAAAATCACACCCATGGCCGCACTGATCAGGGGCGCTATGAAATACCCGACGCTCATTTCAACGACTTGGTGCCGTTCAACGCCGACGATATATATCCACCAGTTGGAGCCTATTAAGAAGGCCGAAACCATCAACCATGGCCACCGTCCTCTATCCAGTGCAAGTATGGCGCTGGATTGTCGTTGGGGAACTAATGACAGAACCACTAGAAATGGCAAACTCCACAAGCATCTGTGAAGAAAAACGATAAATGCAGGTGTACCTTCGAATAATCGCCAAAAAAGCGGCATCATTCCCCAAACTACATAGGCCGCCACTGCTGCTGTCCAAGCAGACGCTTTATATCGTTCATGGCTCACTCAGAAAAACCCTTTGCTCTATTATTAAGGCTGTTAGTCATCAAAGCTCATCTGAGTTGGTCGTGCCAAGAAGATGGTCTTCCGTCGAAACACCTGGAGTTGAAGGAAGCTCCTGCACCAAACGCAGTTTTGACTGAATCGTTCTAGATTTTCTCGATGCGTCCTCGATGCGCATAGACGCTTCTCCCAACTTTTTCTGAACACCTTCAAGTATATCACCAAACTTTCCAAATTCTGACTTTACAACGCCGAGGATTTTCCAAACCTCACCGGACCGCTTTTGAATCGCCATAGTCCTGAAACCCATTTGAAGGCTGCTCAAAAGCGCGGATAGTGTCGTAGGCCCTGCAATACTGATGCGAAATTCGTTTTGCATCTTTTCCATGAGCCCTGGAATCCGCAAAATCTCTGCGTAAAGTCCCTCAGTGGGTAAAAACATAACGGCAAAATCTGTGGTTCGTGGCGGGTGAATATACTTATCACGAATAGTCTTAGCGGCGACTCGAACCGCTGATTCCAACTCTCGACGAGTTGTTTGGACGGTATCCGTAGCTCCCGCTTCTTGAGCATCAAGAAGCCTCTGATAAGCCTCTTGAGGAAACTTACTGTCGATAGGAAGAAATACTGCGTCGCCTCCCTCCTCACGCCCTGGAAGCTTTACGGCAAATTCAACCATATCGGCGTTGCCGCCCAATTTTACATTTGACTCATACTGATCTGGTGTGAGTGTTTGCTCAAGCAACATCCCCAACTGAACCTCTCCCCAAGTACCCCGAGATTTCACGTTGGTGAGAACTCTCTTTAGATCTCCAACTCCATTTGCTAGGCTCTGCATTTCTCCCAAGCCTCGCTGCACTTGCTCCAATCGCTCACCGACCATTTTGAATGATTCGCCCAATCGTCGCTCGAGGGTTCCCTCAAGTTTCTCTTCAACCGTTTTACGCATCATTTCCAGCCTATCACCGCTTTGCTTTTCAATGTGTAGAAGGCGCTCGTCAACCGTGCGTTGGAGATCTCGCATACGCACATCATGATTTTCGGCGGTTGACGTCCACTGTTTAGAGATAACATCAAGCTGGTTGAGCTGGTTTTCTGAATTTTTTAGAACCTGACCTGCTATCAGTTCATGACCGACCCTCATCGCCGATGAGATTTCATCGCGAAGATTTTTACCCAGAACAGTTAGCTCCTGTCGCACGCGGGAAAACTCGTCAACTAACAGTCTATTGTTTGACGCGTTGAATTCGCCCAAGGTTTTTTGAATAGCCTCAGATTTAAGACCTTCTGATATCTGACCTAACTTACGAAGTACCAGAACAAAAAATGCAACACCAGCGGCCGCTATCATCAGCATGAGAAACTGTAGTTGATCCATGAAACTCAATCCTCCGCTTAGCGGCACTGATTCTTGGAGCTGCCCTCGATGTGACGTCTAAGGTCACGGTTGTAACAGACGTCGTAAGCTTCGGGCAACCTAAGGACGACAAAAATGACTTGGCAGCTTAATTCTTGGCCGTCGCCGCCTCCTAGCATGTCTCCCGGGGAGCCAGTATCGGGCTTAAACACCCATTAAAACGCGATCCCATTAGGGACTGCCACTAAACTAAGCTCCCCCATTGCGACATAACACGTTAAAATATATGGTTATTTTTTTTGTGAGCTCTTATGGACATGTGACCGTCTTTTTTGTTAAGAGTCTGCGGAGGAATCTTGAACTACTAGCCGGAAATTG
The DNA here is from genome assembly GCA_040381655.1 of Deltaproteobacteria bacterium. Classification (GTDB taxonomy): domain Bacteria; phylum Bdellovibrionota_B; class Oligoflexia; order Oligoflexales; family RGVZ01; genus CAMDKS01. The sequence goes on along the minus strand of JBEIGW010000018.1, from coordinate 7,361 downwards.
CTGATGAAATGATGGAAACACCCAATTTAAACTCTCCACCCGACTCGAACGCCGTTGCTGGTGGAAAACAAAGATCGTCAACGCACGCCAACACGCCTCACTCAGGCGAGGGGGAATCATCTCGGTTGCCTGGTTTTTATGAGCTGCCGGTTGGTGAGAGGCTCCAAACAGTTGCCAAAGTGGCTCACCTTTCCGAGTCGGATAAGTTCAGCATAGGGCAGTTCGGCTCACTCAATGGCGAGTTGACGGATGTGTTTATTGAAAATGCAGTTGGAACCTTTTCGTTACCTCTAGGAATAGCTACAAATTTTTTAATCAATGGTGAAGACGTTTTAGTGCCTATGGCCGTCGAGGAATCCAGTGTCCTCGCAGCCGCAAGCCACGGAGCAAAACTAGCCCGCGTTGGAGGGGGGTTTAAGACATCAGCCACGCCACCCGTCATGACCGGTCAAATCCAGGTCTTCCTAAAAAAAGAGTGCCGGTACGACGAGATTCTTAGTTCTAGAAAAGATGACTTGTTAGGTCTGGCTAACCGAGGCCAGGACGGTCTGCTCGCAAGGGGTGGTGGAGCATTAGACTTGGATTGGCATTATATAAGCCAGATGCATAGCTTGGTTCTGCACTTATACATTGACACCCGCGATGCCATGGGCGCTAACATTGTTAATACAATGTGTGAGCGCGTTTCAACAATACTCCCCGAAATCCTGCCATGCGAGCTTGGTTTGCGAATTCTTACCAATTTAACTGATAGACGCCGCGCTCGTGCTGAGTGTCTTATCCCAGCTGAAGCTTTTAATTCTCCGGAGTTCGATGGCCAAGACGTTGTTGACCGTATTGAAAAAGCGTACTTGTTTGGCTTCTATGACAGGTATCGTGCAGCGACAAATAACAAGGGGATCATGAACGGTATTGATCCGGTGCTGATAGCCACCGGTAATGATTGGCGCGCGGCAGAGGCTGGAGCGCATGCTTGGGCTGCAAGGGACGGAGTGTACCGTCCAATGGCAGTATGGAAAAAAACGTTACACGGTGACCTGCATGGATGCCTTGAGTTACCCATGGCGGTAGGCGTTGTGGGAGGCGTCACAAAACTGCATCCCACAGCCCAAACCAGCCTAAAGATTATGGGAAATCCAGACGCGAGTCGATTGGCCCAGATTGTCATTGCGACCGGTCTTGCTCAAAATTTATCTGCATTGCGAGCTTTGGCCTCGGAGGGAATTCAACGGGGACACATGGGACTTCATCAAAAAAATCTTGATTTACTACATCAACGCATGCAACCCACGACTAGCCGCAACTAAATTCACTAAACGGAGAACGCCCAAGTGAGGACTATCGAGGTTTACATCCCAGGAAAAGTGATGCTCGCCGGGGAGTATTCCGTCCTGCGCGGGGGGCACGCCCTAGCCGCCACGCTCGACCTTGGCATGACGGTGAGCGTAACTTGGGACCCTAGAGCTGCGTTTTGGGAGATTTATAGCAATCTCTGGCAGGAGCCAAAACTTATTCACGACGACCATACACCGCAGACTGATATCCTTTGTAGAGCCGTGCAATTTGCCGCAAAAAAAACGGGAATGCACGGTGGACGCGTGACGATCGACTCTGACCTCGACGTGAGTTATGGGGTGGGATCCTCATCAGCTCTTCGGTTAGGGGTCTGCGGCGCCTTTTTTGCTTTGCAAAAACCTGACGATTTCAAAAACCATGCTGGGCTGCCACGGGAGGCTTTGACAGCGGCATGGCAACTCCAATCAGAGTCCCAAGGACAGGCTAGCGGTTACGACATAGTAACCCAATTCGTCGGCGGTCTTGTTGAATTTAACTTTGATTATTCGGGAAATCGATGGTCTCCGCACTGGTTTAAACATGATTTAGACGGACTGAACAAAATGATTCATGTCTTTGTTGGCGGCCGCGGAGCACCGACAACCTCAACGATTCAAACAACTGGGTCTTGGCTTGATTCAGCTGGACGGCTCGATAGGCTCTTGGATGTATCTGAATCCTTAGTAGATTCATTCAACGCGTGCATCCATAGCCCGGACAAACTGTCATTTCAGCGTTTAGTATCCGCATGCGCCGCATCTCGCGCATTGTTCGCTGGCAATCCACACTTTCCGGCGGAGCTGGCTCACGCTCTAGCAAACCTGCGTGGCCTTGACAAAAATTGGAGCTGGAAGACCACGGGCGCAGGCGGCGAAGACGCAGTGCTTGTAATCGCGATAGAAAATGACTTGAAGGCTGTCGCCGATCAACTCGCACTAGCTGGATGGCGTTCTATAAGCGCTCGTTTTACCGACCATGGCGCACACATTTTAAATACTGACAGCGAGATTAAAACATCAGTCCATACGTCTGATCTTGGGACGAGTGCACCGTCAATAATGTCTACCGCCAACAGCATACAACAACTAGAGGCGAGCACTTGATGCAGAGGACCCAACCAAAATTTCAGTCGTTCACAGCAGTTGCTCCGAGTAACATCGCGTTGCTGAAATACTGGGGCAAAAGAGATGCCGAAACTCAGTGGCCCGCAAATGATTCCATCTCGATGACCCTATCGAAATGCAAAACAATCACAACCGCAACGTACTCAAGTGATAACTTCGATACCTTTATTCTTGACGGTCAATCGATTACATCAGAAACACACCCAGATCACAAAATATTCAGGCATATCGACCGTGTACGCCGGGCTTGTGGCAGCTCGGGACACATCACCGCTTCAAGTAAAAATACGTTTCCTAGTGATTGCGGCATTGCGAGTAGCGCAAGCGGTTTTGCCGCCCTGACTCTGGCGTCAGTGGCAGCATTTCTCAAGACCCCGAAATGGGACGAGTTATCCACGCAAGGTTTTAACCGAGAGAGATTAGCTCACCTAGCTAGGATGGGCAGCGGAAGTGCCGCACGAAGCCTTTGGGGCGGTTTCGTGATGTGGTCAGCCGGCGGCTCCGCCAGCGAACAACAAATCGAACAAGTCTGGCCCGCGGAACACTGGGATCTGGCTGACATTATCGTCGTACTGTCCTCGGATCCTAAGTCCATGAAGTCTTCTGATGCGCATCAAGCCGCGTGGGCAAGTCCTTTATATAGCCCGCGATTAGCAGCACTACCAGAACGCCTTAGTCGAATTCGTCGCGCCTTAGCTGATCATAGTTTTGAACGTCTCGGCCTTGAGATAGAACAAGAAGCGCTAGATATGCACGCAGTATGCATGACAGGATCGCCACAGATTCAGTACCTAACCAAGGCTAGCCTGGACTTCTTGGTTTGGCTCAGGACAGAGCGCCGATTTGGTCGTCTGCCAGCTTGGGCCACGATTGACGCTGGCCCCAACATCCATCTTATATGCCTAAAACAAGACTCCGATACCGTCGCTAAGGCTGTACAGAGTAGTGGTATCAATTGTAGCGTTATCGTTGATCAAATGGGCCAGGGCCCATCTATTGCCGAGGGCTCAGGAGAACTACCGAATGACTGACTTACTATGGCCGTCAGATGGCAACCAAGCTGGTCGATTCGATAAATCCATGAGTTTTGCATTCACGCAGCACTTGGGGTTCTCCGGATCCCCCATTCGCGGCGAGGCAACCGCGAGAGCCTCTGGAAAAGTCATATTAATCGGTGAACACGCCGTGGTTTACGGCGCCCGAGCCATTGCAATTCCCTTGCTATCGCGATCCATGAAACTGCACATATATACAGATAGAATCACCACAACCAACCCAAAGATAAAATTTCAGATTGCTGCACAACCAGTTCACCCTTCATTGATCGACATGGTCTTGGAAGCTTTTGACGTCTTGCAAATCCCGAAATTTAACCTCTCGATTGACGGCCAAAGTACACTTATGCTCGGTGCAGGCGTCGGTAGCTCTGCAAGTTTATGTGTAGGAATACTGCGAGGTCTTTGCCAAGTTTGTGGTCTTTCGATCACACCGGCCCGTCTATCAGAATTAGCTAACCGTTTAGAAAGGCGCTTTCACGGAAATCCATCCGGATTAGACACTGCCGTTGTTGCACTTGAGCAAGCTATTATTTTTGAGCGAGGACGCAATGCAGAGGCCATAATCGTCAACAAGCCAAAAAATTCTAACTTGCCATGGTGCTTTGTATTAATTGACTCGGGCGTTCGATCCCCAACAATAAACATGGTCAGAGCAGCAGAACCTTGGTTCCGTAATGCTGGTCAGACTGCCGTAGAGAGCTTCAATGCTCTTACGGATATGGCTGCCGTAGCACTTCGAGATGGAGACACCGAGTTACTCTGTACGGCGATTAATAAATGCCAAGATCTACTCGCTAAAATCGGTGTAGTAACCGAGCCTCTCATTGAAATGATGAATCTTGCCACAAGGCATGGCGCTTTAGCTGTGAAAGTCACCGGCGCTGGCGGTGGAGGTTGTGTCCTCGCCCTACTACCGGCCTTTCGTTGTGATTCGATTGTGGCGACTCTTCGACGCGAACTTGGCGAAAGCCGGATACATCCAATCTTTATTCCCTAGGATAAAAGCCGATGCACACTTTAAAGCAACTTGACTCGAAAATACCGATTTCGATCGCTTACAGCCCGGACACGGACGATGCATTTATGGTTTTAGCACTCCGTGAAAAGCGCGTGGGCTGGGGTAACTTTGAATTCTCTTTCACAATCGGTGACATTCAGGAACTTAATGACGCCGCAAAGCAAGATAAATATGACATCACTGCTATCAGCGTCAGTGCCTACCCTCATATTCAAAAAAACTACCTGCTTATGCCCATCGGCGCCAGTGTTGGAGATGGATTTGGACCAGCTATCGTGATCGACCCTAACCGACAGGTAAGTTTAGCTAACCTTCGGCACGGTCGTATTGCAGTCCCTGGACTGTCAACAACGGCTCATATTGCTGCTCAAACACTTTTGGGCCCCTTTGAGCCAGTGCCCATGCATTTTATGGACATCAAACACGCCGTCCTAAGTGGCTCAGTTGATGCGGGCATTTTGATTCATGAGCTGCAGCTGGATCCGACGTCTGAAGGACTTCATAAACTTGCAGACTTAGGTCAACTATGGCACGAGCATTTCAAACGACCACTTCCGCTGGGGGCTAATGCCATCAGGCGTGATCTTGGCATGGAGACAATTAGTCAGTTATCTGCAATTTACCTCGAAAGCATTGAGCTTGGACTGCAGGAACGGGCCAAGACGATCGCCTCAGCTGTTCAGACAGCCGTTGCGAGGGACTCGCTTAATGAGGAAAAAGGAGACAAGTACATATCGATGTACGTCAACGAAAGAAGCCTCCGTTTTGATGACGATGTAGTGGATGGGATTGAGCTTATTTATAAAAATGGATTCAAATTGGGCTTTTTACCGAAAACAACTGTTCGTGATAACCTCAGTGGATCTGGCAAAGGAACTTCACAATGATGCGAGATATTCGGACAAAAGTTAAAAATCACAAGCGATTAACGGATGCCGATGCTCTCTGGCTCTTCGAGAATGCAGATCTAGGCGAATTGGGAAGCCTCGCAAACCAAGTGAATCTTCAAAAAAATGGCAAGGCTGTTTTTTATAATATTAATCGTCACATTAACCCGACCAACATTTGTGCGCTTTCATGTAAATTCTGTGCTTACAGCAAAAAAATTGGTGATGACGGAGCATACGCCTACGATATCGACGATATGATAAAAAAAGCGGCGGAAGCTATCTCCCAGGGTGCAACAGAGTTACATATGGTGGGCGGGCTCCACCCTCGTTGGAACTTTCAGCGCTATGTTGACATGATCTCTGCCATGCACCGCAATTTCCCTGATGTCCACTTGAAAGCATTCACCGCGGTCGAACTCGACTGGATGGCGCGCAAGGCTCGCAAAACAATCGCTGAAGTCATGCTAGAACTTAAAGCTGCTGGCCTAGGATCGTTCCCAGGCGGCGGAGCAGAGATCTTTCACCCAGAGATCCGTGATAAGATCTGCGATACAAAAGTATCCGGGGATCAATGGATTGAAACCCATCGAACGGCACACAAGCTTGGTTTGCGAAGCAATTGCACTATGCTTTACGGCCACATCGAAAATTTTGGGCACCGCGTGGATCACATGCGACGTCTGCGTGAGCTACAAGACGAAACTGCCGGGTTTAATGTTTTCATACCTCTTGCTTTTCAGCCTTTTCAAAATGAAATGGGCGTAAATCGCTATACATTTGGTGCCGACGACCTACGAACGATTGCTGTGGCTAGGCTTTATCTGGACAATTTCAAAAACATAAAAAGCTATTGGGTCATGCTTGGACAAGACGTCGCACAGCTCGCCCTGCAATTTGGTGCTAACGATCTTGATGGAACCGTTCTCGAAGAAAAAATATCTCGAGCCGCTGGCGGCCGAGCCGGAATGATCATGACCAGACGCAACCTCGAACAACTGATAAAGAGAAGTGACAGGATTCCCGTTGAGCGCACGACGCTTTACGAGCCAGTCAATCATAATGACTTAGTCCATCTGACACCAGTGCCCACAACACCCATTGATCCGCCACATACCGACACTCTCAATGCGCTGGTAGAAGGCCAAACCATGACACCATCACATCTTTGGAACCTAGCTCATGATGCTTCGTTTCAAGACGTATTCAGTGCACTTAAACAGAGCGGATCCTCAGGTTCACATTGGCAACAGACTCCTGACACAGTTCTCTTGAGGTTCTCGGACCATCCCACAGCCGAGTCTTTTGTCACCAAGGCTCGCGATCTTGTGAAGAAATATCAAACGGGATCCGACACCGGACATGACGCACCTCTGACCCTGACGCTTGACGTCGATAAAAACACGCCGAGAGAGCGCGTTCAACAATACATTCGCGCACTGAGAGAAACGGGGGTCGACACTCGGGCCATCTTAAGAGGACTATCTTGGGCTTATCAATCGGATGACTCTCAAGGGGTGTCCATGATTGAAGCATTTGCATCCTTGCGTCAATTGGGCGTTGTAGAGGTTGAAGAAAGTCCCGATGTCGACTTTGGACTTGACGATGATTTAAAATGGAAGATTTTAGCGTCTGCATTAGCTGCTGACATTTCCGTTCGACCAAGCATCACGCTGAGGTCACAAGACGACAGAGTTGACTGGTCCCATTGGTCCGATTGCGTAACAGTCATGCGCGGAAGGCTTGCCTCTAATCCAATTATTCAGACAATCAATTTTAATGCTGCAAGGGATAACCATGTTATGCCGAGCGAGTACCTTAAAGCCCTAGCTCTCACCAGGTTAGCCCTACCGTCCCTGCGCGACATCTGGACTCCTCTGCTTGGTTTCTCAACACTTTCGCCACATAGGGGCCTTGGGGCTAGCGATGACCAGCATCC
>JBEIGW010000017.1:0-19616 GCA_040381655.1 Deltaproteobacteria bacterium | reverse complement strand
GCCAATACTTTAGGTGGAGCGCTTTTCGGATTGATGCGTGTGGGCTTTGGATTCGCGATGGGCGAAATGTCATTGAAGGATAATAGTATTAAATCTTCGACCGATAACAAGATGGGATTTGCAATGTCCGGTGATTACGACGTTGTGTATGGCCTCGGAATGGGGCAGTTCTACGGTGGTCTTGGAGTTCGTCATTACCGCTTCGCATTCTCAGAAGTTACAACTGGAAGCACAACTGTAAGCGACGATATTGGTGTCGTTTTGAATCATGTTAATTTACACTTCGGCGCACGTTTGAAAATTTGATGTGCCGCTGAGATCGCAAAAAAAGCTCTCCAATAAGGAGAGCTTTTTTTATTCCAGATCTAAAAAATTTAGACGTAATTTCCTTTTTTGATCTTTTCGACGATGATCTTTTCTGCGATCTGGGGATCTCTTGGAGCTACTGCATAGTAGGCTTGTTGCTCACAGCGGCGCTTACTTTTATAGAGCCACTCAAGAATTTCAGCTAGACCCTTGTTCCTTTTGTCTTTGAAGAAAGGGTCGTTTTGAAGTGCGTCCCTGGCTTTTTTCAAAGATCGGGCTTCCTGGACATCCCTTTCATTCACGGAGTAGTCATTGAGGTCATATTTTTTGATATCTTCTGGTAACACGCCCAAAAATCTGACCTCGGGGGCGGAGAAGTCACTGTTACGAATCAACGACGAAGCGGATCCAGCTTTTAGTGTGCGGTATATGTTTTGTAGTGTGTATGCGTCCAAGTCGCCGAAGAAATAAAGAGGGACTTTTAACTGATCTTGAATTCTCTTGACCCAGCCCCTCACGGCATTGGACGGTACGCCCTGAGAGCCCACGACGATACAGTTGTGGCGTTTGGTGAAGCCATTCGCTACTAGAGTATTTGCCGTACCTTCGGATTCAATGATGATCCCGAAGTCAATTTTCTTTTTGGCCTTTAGCTTCAGATTCTGCGGTCTGTTTTTTGGTTGAAATGGTGAGGTGCCCAATTGGCTGAGATCAATCACCGCTTCTGTGCCATCGGAAAGCGTCTCGGTTACGACCAGTTGTTGAGAGTAGGTCTGTCCACCGCGATCGTTAGCAAAGCAGTTAAGTTCCTCCCGGTAAGCTTCGATCATTTCACAAATGAAGTCGATCACCTCATCAGACTCATCCTGATCTGCAAAGTCCAACGGCTTTAGTATCTGATTGTGCTTAATTTCACCCTTACTAACGTAGTAGAGTTCGCGCTTATTTGCGACGTTTCCTGTCTCGAGGTTCCGCAGTAAAATCTCCAGCATGAAGACAGACCTGGACATTTTTTTAACTGAGCTGACGTTGAGTTCAGTGCTGACTTTCTTATCGCCTGGAGTCAGGAAGCCGACCTTATGATCATAAAGAGAATTATCGAGACTGCACTTAGTGGCTTTTAGGATGGGTCTTTTTGCACGCTCTAGGTCGGCGAGCATTTGATCGCAAAGCCCGAGACATTGCTTCATAATGTCAGTATTGATACGGCCCTTTCGAGGCGAGTGAACAGAAGGCATTTCAAAAACCTACCTTTCTTTCGTTATTTCTTATTTGCCGCAGATTTGGTTTTGGTGGATTTTTCTTCCGCAGCTTTTTTTGATGTGGATTTGTTCGTGGCTTTTTTGGGGGCTTTGGTTGCGGCTGTCTTAGAAGATTTCTCCGGAGCAAAAACCGAGAGGATGTCATCCTTTGATTTTTTCTTGCCTTTTCGTGGCTGTGATTCAACCGCGCTATCATCAGCAGTCGTGTCGACTTCGGAGTGTTCTTCGACGGGTTCAGACTCTTCTTCTGGCGGCGCATGGAGTGCTTCCAGAGCTGAATCCTCGTCCTGGAAGGCTTTTAGACGTTTTTTGCGTGCTAAATTGGCCTCATCAAGAGCTGTTTCCGCCGAGGCAAGTTTTGTCTGCGCTTCGTCCGTGTCTCGTCCTAGGATTTTTTTCAGTCCCTCATAGGCTGCCGTTTTTCTTTTGTCCGGGCTTTTCGTGATACGCACCAAGGTGTCCACGAGAACTGGACCAAATTTTTCGATGTGTTGGATTTTTTCTTCCAGGTCAGCTGCTTTGGTTTCGCGCGATAGGTGGCGCGAAAGACGCTGACCGGCCTGCATGAGGGCTCTACGGATCTCTTCGACCAACTCGTCGGAGGCGTCTATCGTTTCTTTTGAGGCATTCTTAAATTTAATGAACGGTGAAACCACTGAGACGGCAAGGATGTATGGGCCAGTGGGCAAAGCATCTTTTGGCTGCCTCAGTCCATATGACCTCCAGTTGACCGTGGTTATTGCTTTGACGATCGCACAGGCAGCTTTGTCAAATTGCAAAGGCACCCTGTTGGCGAAACGAAGCACCTGCACGGGCTCATCAGATTCACTACTTCCGCCTTGTATTCTGGCGATAGCTACTTCGACTTGGATGGGTTTGAAGTCGCAGATCGTGGGCTTTCTTGTTGCTACAGCGAAGAAGTCGATTTCGCCAAGGCGCTCTACAGATAAAGACATGGCATCTTCGCCGATACTGACCACGCTTTGTGTCGACGGCGCCATAAGCGATGTCGCTTGCACTGCTGCATAGACGCTTTTCAACTCCTCGTCAGACGCAGCTTCAACACCTTTGTCCAAGAGAGCTTTTGTCAACTTCTGTTCTTTCCAGATGTCCGAGATGACTTTGTCACTAAGTCTTGAGAAGCCGGTTTTCAGCCATGTTTGCATCTTGGTTCGGCCAAACAGGCGTGCGTGCGACAGGAATTCACCAAGTTTCATCGTGTGTGGATGCGGTTCTGTGGCATCTGGCACGTGAGGGACATCCTTCGTCACGCGCTCATAGGTGGCCGTGCCGACCTCAGGAAGATTGTAGTTTAACGTCATGTGAGGATTGACGAGAACATTACCACGTAAATAGGATAATAGTCCCGCCTCACCATTGAGTTGAACCCGACCTTCCATGATAAATTCTACGGATGTGCCGTGAGGTCTGTCCCAATCTATGGTTTGTCGGTCACGGGTTATGCCCTTATTGTTTTTAAGGTCGACTTCGACGGAACATGTGACGGCTTTACGCTGATCTTTAGTTTTTGTGATGACTCTAACCGGTGTGGCAGTTGTTTGCAGGGCCCAAGTCGTCGCCGCTGATATACCAATGCCTTGCTGACCACGGCTGCATCGTCCGCGGCCAAATTTGGAGCTAGCCAAATACTCGCCGAACACTTTGGCAATGTCTGCTTCAGGAATTCCCGGGCCATTGTCATCGACTATAATTCGTAATTTATCGGTATTTTTCATCGTACCAGCACCGAGTTTCTCGATGGAAATCCCAATGTTTGGCAAAATGCCGTGGTCTTCGCATGCATCAAGACTATTGTCCATAGCCTCTTTGACGGTGGTGAGCACCGCTTTGGTGGGCGACGAAAACCCAACTTGTTGGAGGTTTTTTGAAAAATATTCCGCCGTTGAGCTGGATGTAATTTTCTTACTGCCGCGTGGTTTGGGAGTGGATGCAGGCTCAGATTTTGATGACTTTTTAGTCATTAATGGGCTCCAAGGTCTAAAAAAATGGAAAAATTCTCCCCAGGGGGCTCTCTTCGGGCTTCAAAGTGCCTGAAACAATTGAGGTTGCCATTGAAGCAGTTAAATTCACGACTCGTCAACCCCCTTGTGATCGCGCGCTGAGTTTGTCTGCCCCAGGAGTTGGAGTTTGAGATGAAGTCAGACTATGATGGAGGCAAGCTTTAACACACTGAAATTTCTGGTGTAGTGATCTATCACCACCTGCTTCGGAGTTGATCAACGTGGGACAATGGCCTAATACGTTTACAAAACAAGCCGGCATAAAATATCCAGTGATCTGCGGAGCTATGTACCCTTGCAGTAACCCAGAGCTGGTAGCCGCCGCCAGTGAAGCTGGCGGAATTGGTATCGTTCAACCTGTCTCCCTGGTGTTTGCCCATGGCCACGATTACCGTGAAGGTCTTCGCTATATCCGCACGCTCACGAGTAAACCGATAGGTATGAATCTCTTGGTTGAGAAGAGTGCAAAGCGCTATGAGGACCGTTTAAAAGAGTGGCTCGACATATCAATCGAAGAGGGTATTAGGTTTTTTATTACGGCACTCGGTAACCCAAGCTGGGTGATCGAAAAAGTGCGCCCGCTCGGCGGAGTCGTCTACCATGACGTGACGAATTTAAAGTGGGCCCAGAAGGCTGTCGAGTACGGAGTTGATGGTCTCATCTGTGTCAATAATCGTGCAGGTGGTCATCTTGGAAACGAGTCTCCTGAGACATTGTTTAAGGAGTTAAAAAAGTTTAATTTGCCACTGATCTGTGCTGGCGGTGTTGGCAGTAAAGCTGAATTTGATCAGATGATGGCTTTAGGTTACGAGGGTGTGCAATTAGGAACTAGATTTATTGCATCTGCAGAATGCTCGGCCCATGCGGATTATAAAAAGGCAATCATCAACGCCAGTGCTTCGGATATTGTCGCGACGGCAAAGATTTCTGGCGTGCCAGTTTCTGTTATTAAGACACCACACATTGAAAGACTTGGTCTCGAGGCCGGTCCGATTGCTAAGTGGCTATTGAGACACCCGACCTTCAAGCACTACATGCGTCTCATGTATACGCTTAAAAGTGTCTGGCAACTCAAACAAAGTAATAAGAGAGGCTCCAGTTATAAAGATTTTTGGCAGGCCGGTAAAAGCGTAGAAACCATCGATTCAATTCTTACGGTGCGAGATATCATAACGAAGATGGTCGGAGCCTGATCTTTGCGGATCACTCAGTGACGACAAGTGCTCTCTTGATTTCTGGGAAGAGGGCCGTCGCGCCATCTTTGAAGACTGGATCAAACGTAAATGATAATTTCCCAATTCGTCCGATAAAGTGTTCCGCCACAATGGCTCCTGAAAAGTTACCGCCGTGGCGAGAATAAACGACAGGTGCAGCGGCAGCGAATCTACTGTATGCAGAACTAGATGCTCCCGCCTGATTCGTTATGCCGAGTTTCGTGGCATCAGATGTGATGATTTTGTCTAGATCGCTACCACTACCCCTGCTGACCTTTAATTGAGAGTTGACCGTGTAGGTTAGTCTCTTCGTTATATCGACAAGGCTAATATCAATTCCAACGAAAATGGGACTCATCAACTGTAGATTGGCGTTAGCCGATGAGTCGGACACCTTAGTGGTGCCGAATACAAAGATGGACGCCGTGCTGTAAATCCTGCAGCCGTTTTCAGTTGTAATCAAAGTGTCCTTGAGAAGCACGGGTCCGTCAAATACAACAGCACCCTCACAGGTCACGTTGTTGCTAGCTGTAAATCCACTTTGGGATGAGCCTGTAATGCCCGTTAGTTTGCTGTCGCCAACTAATGCCATTCCCGAGGATGAAAGTTTTGATGCTCCGACGATGGCTTTGATATCTTCAGGTTTTGAAACGGGATTAATGGAGACTTTATTCTTTACAACGATCTTCTCCGACGAGGCTCCCCATTTGAATTTTGGTTGAGCGCACTTGGTCAGGCCATCAATTAGTGACTTCTTTTGCTTGGTTTCTGATCTTGCAGCGCCATCATTAGAGTAGCCGCATTCAGAGGTTTTAGAAGTCATCGGTATGTCTACTTTTGGAACGATTAGATTTCCGCCAATCAGCGGCTGCGGGTCGCCCATAATATCAGTCGCCGCAGGTGCATAGTTCAGTTGATACATTAATTTTCGGTACGTATGCTCGGCCGTGGTATCGTCAGTGCTAGCGGCAAAGTCTGTAATCACGTTTGAGGTAACTTGAGCATGACAAAAAGCACAGGAGATATCTCTGACGGCGAGTACGGCCTGACTTTGCTGCACACCTCCGGGGCCGTCTTTTCCTGGAGTGCCGGAACCCGGGCTGCAGTTTTTAACTCCGGGAGCGCAAGTGCCTTTGTTGGCCGAATTGCCAGCGGAGCCGGCGAAATCAGAGTTGGAGCAGCCTATCAGCCAAAAGCTGGCCGATATAATAGTCAAAGTGAAAGTATAACGTAGGATCATGTAAAGGACGGACCCCTCCCGAGGAGATTCATCGGATTTTGCCGGGGAAGACTTGAAGCAAAATAGTAAATATATGTATTTATTGATATTTAGGCGGTTTTGCTCTATCGGTGATGGGCTAGCCAATCGATGAGTTTGAGCATGCTTTTTTCACCGATATAGGCCACAAGCCGCTCACCGTGAATTTGCCCTTTGTAGCGAGTTTGCTCACTGAAATTTTCGTGGGGTCCCTCGCCGGTTAACGCGAGCTGCCATGCCCCTGACTCGTGGTTAGCCGAAATGGTGACCACCATGCAGCCTTGTTCAACTGTGGGCATCGGGGATGTGCTGTCACTTGTGATGACAGTTAACTGGCAGCCGGGCAACAATGGTTCGGCATAAACTCGCTTGGCAAGATAGCCCCGCGTTGCTCGATCAAGAACGTAGATGGGCACAGCGAGTGGGCAAACTTGCCGAAATTTCTCGGCAGTATCGTCGCTGTCGCGGCTGACAAGCCAAGGCGAAATGGCGGCCTCGAGTTTTTGCTGCCATTTTGTTTCAAATTCAATTTTACGACTTTCTGGGACCCAAACCTTAACATCAACATAGGGCATATGGGTTCGGTAGCCGATTAAATAAGCGCTGTCTTTCAGCGCTTCCTCAACTAACTCTCCGATTTTGGATTCACTAACCCCGAGACAACGCCAACGAAGTGGCTTTTGACTTTTGGACGCTGGTGCTAAGTTAGAAATGAAGTGTTTCAGGTGATCTTTCCACAGGCCTTCGACCTCTTGAGGCGGGCCGGGAAGAGCGATAATAATGCTACGTCCGCACCTGACGCTAAACGCAGCAGCTGTTCCGTGGTGGTTCTCGTAAATGGTAGCACCCTCAGGGAAGTAAGCTTGGCGCTTGTTCGATTCCACGATTGGTGCGCCAGCGCGTTGCAGACGATATTTTATATGGTTCCAGGCGTCTTCGTTCCATATGAGTTTTGTTGTTGCAGATGTGGCAATAACCTCTCTGGTGAAGTCATCAGATGTGGGGCCTAGGCCGCCGGTAACGATGACGATCCCGTGATCTTTCATAGATTCTTCCAGAGCCCAGTGCATGAGATCTCTTCGGTCCGGTACGGTAATGTGCGTGTCGCAGATGAGGCCAAACTCAGTTATGCGCGAAGAAATCCACGCGGCATTTGTGTTGATAATCTCTCCGGAGGAGATTTCAGTGCCCACTGAAATCAGCGCGACTTTGTCGGGTTGGTTTAAATGAACGGCCATTTTTAGACTGTAAACTCCGCTTTCGCGTCACGATTGATTAGGTCGATGAGCGCTTCTTTTACAGGTTTCTTTTCATAAAGTACCTCATAAACCTGCTCCGATATAGGCATTTCCACCTCCAGAGTCTTGGCGAGTTTATGGGCTGCCTTGGCGGTAGTGAAACCTTCAGCCACCGACCCAAGACTTTTAAGCGCATCGTGAATGGAAAGGCCTTGTCCGAGTTGAAATCCCAAAGAGTAGTTCCTACTTTTACTTGAACTACACGTCAGCAAAAGATCACCAACGCCGCCGAGTCCCTGAAACGTCAAAGGATTTGCACCAAGTCTAATGCCTAGTCTGGTGATCTCGGCGAGACCTCTTGTTATGAGAGCTGCCATGCTGTTCATTTGAAGGCCGAGCCCTGCGCAAGCGCCAGCGGCGATGGCGATTACGTTTTTCATGGCGCCGGCCACCTCAAGTCCTACCGGGTCCTCGGACGTATAAACGCGAAAATAGGAGTGATGGAATACTGCTTGAACCGCCTCAGCGCGGCTGAGTGTTTTGCTGGCAGCGACAACAGCGGTGGGCAGTTTTTGAGCAATCTCGATCGCAAAGCTAGGTCCTGATAAAACGACTGCATTTTCTGCAATGTCTTCTCCGCACGTGCCGGCAATAACGTCGATCGGAAAGCTTGAGCTACTGATTTCAATGCCTTTAACGGCGCTGATGAGTAAAGGTGTTGTGTTCAAATGTTGTGCAATTAGTTTGATGGTTTCACGTACGGCCTGCATGGGTACTGCGATGACAATGCCGGTGTAATTGTTTATTGATTCCGTATTGATGTGGTTGATCGCTTGTATCGTGGGTGCTAAGGTAATCGTGCTGAGATATTTGGGATTTTTGTGCTGACTGTTAATGTCATCAACTAGGGCCTTTGATCTGGACCACAGGTCAACGTTCCATCCAAGGCTGGCTAGGTGACAGGCCAAACAGGTGCCGAAATTTCCAGCTCCTAGTACGAGAAAGCGACCTTTTTTTGGCGTCGTAATCATTCGTGTGCGTTGCTCCAAAATATCCTAGTTAAACTGGCAAATAGTTTACCAGATTTTCTGACAGGTGGAGACAGATGAACCCTTATATTCCGGTCTTGATCTCTTTGTCGTTTGGTCTTGTGCTCGGAGGTGCTTTGAGTGCCCTTGCCGCGCTCCTTGGCCCACGAAAACCTAGCACGGTCAAAAGCGAGCCTTTTGAGTGTGGTGTTCCGATGGTTACAAGTGCCAACGAAAAGATGAGTGTTAAGTTTTATCTGACCGCCATTCTTTTTATTCTCTTCGATATCGAAACAATTTTCCTTTACCTCTGGGCGACCGCTTTTCCTCAGCTCGGTTGGTTTGGCATAGTGGAAATCCTTGTTTTTATGCTGATTTTAGTCGCTGGATATATTTACGTTGTTAGGCGAGGAGCACTGGAATGGGATTGACGGCCGACGAGTTTACAGTTCAGTTCATTTCCACTTTGCTAAAATTTTCAATTTTGGCAGTGATACTTCTTCAAGTGCCGCCAATCATGGTTTTGGTCGAGCGGCGCATCCCGGCATTTATGCAGAGGCGAAAGGGTCCAAACCGTGTAGGCCTGTTTGGCTTTCGAATTTACGGAGTGTTACAGTCCCTTGCCGATACGATCAAACTTATATTCAAAGAGGAAGTTGTACCAACCGGTGCACATAAAGCTTTCTATCATTTGGCGCCTGTTTTCGCGGTGTTTCCCGCCCTCATGATAGCCATGGCCATTCCCTATGGTCCTGATATTCAAGTGTTTGGTCATACCATACCCTTGTCTGTGGTGAGAGTAGACGTGGGTTTCCTTTTTATTTTCGCGATCAGCTCTCTCGCAGTTTATGGCGTCACGATCGCGGGTTGGGCTTCAAACAACAAATATGCGCTTCTTGGATCTCTCAGAGCCTCGGCGCAGATGATCAGCTATGAAATTCCTTTGGGTATGTCACTGATCCCCATTGTTCTGATCTATGGATCCTTGGACCTTAACAAAATTGTTGAGGCACAAACTCACATCTGGAAATGGGGAATATTTCTATCACCCATCTCATTCGTTTTGTTTCTTATTGCGATGTTTGCTGAGACAAATCGAACGCCCTTTGATCTCTCGGAGGCCGAGGGTGAGCTAGTTGCAGGATTTCACACGGAGTACAACTCCACCAAATTTGCCGCATTTTTTCTGGGCGAGTATGTCAGCATGTTCGTGTTGAGCTGTCTTGCGTCGACCGTGTTTTTAGGTGGATGGCAAGTGCCTTTCTTTGACGTGAGGTCGCTGGATCAATTGGTTGGCTTTACGGGCGTCGGTGCTTTTGTCGGTTTCGGATCTCTTTTTATGAAGGCCGCATTTTTCATGTGGTTATATGTCTGGGTACGCTGGACGATTCCACGTTTTCGCTATGACCAGCTCATGAGTCTTGGGTGGAAATTTATGATACCGCTGGGTTTGATTAACGTAGTTGTCACTGCCTTGGCTTTGGCCGCGGTTAGATTTAGCTAAGGAGCTTTGAAAGCGATGTCCGAATTATCAAATTTTATGTCGCATGCCGTCTTCCATGCACTTGCTGGCCTTATCACATTGGTTTCGCTGATGGTGGTGGCATCGAAGCACCCAGTCAAGAGTGCCGTTTTCTTGGTGGTTGACCTATTTCTTCTGGCCGCTGTATACGCGACGCTCGAAAGTCATTTCGTGGCCGCTATTCAGGTTCTAGTTTATGCGGGTGCGGTTGTTGTCTTATTCCTGTTTGTCATCATGCTTCTGAATCTTCAGCCAGACCAACTCAGAGGACTCCGATTTAACGCGCCAGAAGCCGTGACGCTGATTTTATCGTTAATTGGTATGTTTATCATGATCGGTGTTTCTGTTGCTGGAAAGCCCACCGGTCTGGGTGATGGATCGTTAACGGTCGAAGCTATTGCTGATGGTGGTGGAAATACTTATTTGGTCGCCATGAAACTCCTAACCGATTTTATTTGGCCGTTTGAGTTGGCGTCAGTACTTATTCTTCTAGCGATCGTGGCGGCTGTCGTGATTGCAAAGAAGGATCACAAGGATCAGCCGGCGTGATAGCCGCATACAACATCGGGGAGTAAACCGTGGTACCTGTTGAGTTTTATTTCATGCTTGCTTGTGTGGTCTTTACGATGGGCCTCTTTGGCGCGCTTTTTCGGCGCAATATCATCATGGTTTTGATGTCCATCGAGCTGATGCTCAACGCGGTGAACCTGGTGTTCGTTGCTGCTGGGCGCTCTATTGGAAATTTAGACGGTCAAATCATGGTTCTTTTTGTTATTACGGTAGCTGCGTGTGAGGCCGCTGTTGGACTCGCGATGGTCATAGCTTTGTTTAGAAAATATGGCACCGTGAATACGGATATTCTTAGATTGCTCCGTGGGTAATGAGGGGGTTCAAGTGACGATTTTGTGGATCATGCTGCTGGCGCCTCTGGTGGGTGCTGTGTTGAATGGACTCGTTTTGCGTAAGTCGCCAAAGATGATCAGTCACTTGGTCGCTGTAGCGTCCATGGCGGTATCTTTTGGATGCGCTGTTTATCTGTTTATGGACATGATGAAATCTGGCGGTGAGCCTAAAACCTATCTGGCATTCAATTGGCTGGATGCGGGAGGATTCCATGCGCCATTCAAATACATTATCGATCGCTTATCGGGCCTTATGATGCTTGTCGTGACGGGGATCGGCACGCTGATCCACATTTACGCTGGCGGTTACATGCATGAGGAGGTCTCCACCTCCAGATTTTTTACCTATCTGAATTTGTTCGTCTTTATGATGCTCCAATTGGTCATGGGCGATAACCTCATGGTCATGTTTGTTGGTTGGGAGGGGGTTGGCCTCTGTTCTTACCTTTTGATCGGATATTGGTTTCAAGATGACAATAACGCCGCAGCAGGAATGAAGGCATTTCTTGTTAATCGGATTGGCGATATTGGATTTCTGTTTGGTATCTTCCTGACGTACCGTCACTTTGGGACGGTCAGTTTCACTGAACTGAGAGACATCATCGGATCTAATACGCTGGACGCTGTTAAGCTCGGTGCGATTGGTTGGATAACTCTCTGCCTTTTTATTGGGGCTACTGGAAAATCTGCTCAGCTTCCTCTCTATGTTTGGCTGCCTGATGCCATGGCAGGACCGACGCCAGTGTCTGCATTGATCCATGCTGCGACCATGGTTACAGCTGGCATCTATATGATGACGCGTCTTAATTTTATGTTCTATTTATCTCCCATGACCATGCAGGTGGTGGCCGTTACCGGTGCTCTAACGGCTCTTTTTGCAGCGACTATTGCACTCGTACAGTCTGACATTAAAAAGGTTTTGGCTTACTCAACTGTCAGTCAGTTGGGCTATATGGTTTTGGCTTGTGGTGTCGGTGCTTTCGGAGCTGGTGTTTTTCATCTTTTCACGCACGCTTGTTTTAAAGCTCTGATGTTCCTCGGAGCTGGATCTGTCATTGTTGCCATGCATCACGAGCAGGATATGTTTAAGATGGGCGGTCTTCGAAAATATATGCCGATCACCCATGCTGTATTTTTGCTCGGCGTTTTGGCCATTATCGGGATGCCGCCTTTTGCGGGCTTTTTCTCGAAAGACGAAATTCTTTGGAAAGCATTTATTGGGGGCGGCCCAATTCTTTGGGGAGTCGGCGCAATTGCCGCGGGCTGTACGTCATTTTATATGGTGCGTTTGCTCTGTTTGACATTTTACGGGGAGCACCGTGGGGCGTCAGACCACGGACATCATCACGACACTCATGCCAACCATGCGAAGAGTCACGGAGATGATCACGAACATGGAAGTCATGGTCACACGCCACATGAGACGGGGGCCGATATGTGGGGTCCTCTAGTGATTTTGGCTCTGATGAGTGCTGGCGTAGGATTCTTAGGCGTTCCGCACGTCTTGGGTGGTCATAATATTTTTGAAGAGTATCTTAAGCCAGTTATGCTGATACCTGAGTCAGCGCACGAACACTGGGCGTTTTTGGAAGCGACTTATAGCCACTCTTTAGAGATGGCTTTGATGGGTGCATCAGTTGTTGTGATGCTCATTGCATCCGGAGCTGCAATTGTGCTGTATGGTCGCGGACCCGCCAAGGTTTTGTCTAAATGGAAAGCTTCGTTTTCTGGGGTCTATAGCACACTTTGGAATAAGTATTACGTGGATGATTTTTACTTTGCCAATATTGTTCAACCTATCCGCGATATGGCTGAATTTCTGTGGGCGTTCATTGACGTTAAGATCGTTGATGGTGCAGTCAACGGCGTTGCCGAGATGTGCCGATTTGTAGCGGGAAGCGTCAGTTTCAAAATGACGGGCTCTGTTCATCGACATGCCATGGTCTTGGTCATTGGGCTAGTTTGCCTTCTATCGGTCATGGTCATTAACTAACGCGAATTTAGGGGTTTCACTAAGTATGCAGTTTATTAACTCCCACGTTCTCTCGTTTTTGATTTTCTTGCCGTTGGTTACGGCTGCATTAATTTGCGTGTCGCCTTCGGTGGCAGCGTCTCGGTGGCTTGCCATGGGGTCATCATTACTAGGTCTTTTGGCTGGTCTGCATGTCTGGTACTGGTTTGATGGATCCTCGGCTGCTTTACAGTTCGTCGAGAGTTACGAGTGGATCCCCAGTTTGGGTATCAAGTATATCGTTGGGATCGATGGATTTAGTCTCTTGCTTGTTGTGCTCACTACGTTTTTATTGCCGCTGGTACTTTTGAGCCAATGGTCAGATTCAGAGGAACCAAGCCAACGCCCGTTCTTAGCTCTTCTAATGGCTCTGCAATCTGGAATGATTGGCGCCCTTGTGGCGATGGATCTCGTATTTTTCTACGTATTCTGGGAAGCCATGTTAATTCCCATGTACTTCATCATTGGGGTATGGGGTGGAAAGCGTCGCATATATGCAGCGACGAAGTTCGTGCTTTACACGGTGTTGGGCTCATTGCTCATGCTGGCCGCAGCCATTGTTCTGTATCTT
This sequence comes from Deltaproteobacteria bacterium, assembly GCA_040381655.1. Classification (GTDB taxonomy): domain Bacteria; phylum Bdellovibrionota_B; class Oligoflexia; order Oligoflexales; family RGVZ01; genus CAMDKS01. Next base: position 6,283 of record JBEIGW010000017.1, on the reverse strand, counting down.
GCCCACTTTAGGCAAACGGGCGTTTACTCGACAAGCCTGCTTGATCTTTATTCCGTGAAGTTGCCTATCGACGCCCAAATGTGGATGTTTGGCGCTTTCGCGGTCGCGTTTGCGATCAAAGTACCTATGTGGCCATTTCACACGTGGTTGCCTGATGCTCACGTCGAGGCGCCGACGGTGGGCTCCGTCATCCTTGCTGGCGTGCTCCTTAAGATGGGTACTTATGGTTTACTGCGTTTTGCAGTGCCCATGTTTCCAGACGCTATGGTGCAATTTGCGCCGGTTTTGATTTTCTGCGGCGTCGTTGGAATCATTTACGGAGCATTAACCGCCTGGGTGCAGCAGGATGCAAAGAAAATGGTTGCGTATTCATCCGTATCCCACCTAGGTTTTGTGGTTATTGGCACCTTTGCTGTGATGGCAGGCGGTGAGTTAAGCGTAGAGGCCTTGTCTGGAGCAACCTACCAGATGATTAACCACGGCATTTCTACCGGCGCACTCTTCTTTCTCGTTGGCGTTATTTACGAACGCCGTCACACGAGGATGCTGGCCGATTTTGGGGGGCTTGCCAAAAATATGCCTTGGTTTGCAACGATTTTAATTATCGCAACGTTGAGCTCTGTAGGTCTTCCTGGCACGGGAGGGTTCGTTGGCGAGTTTCTGATTCTGAATGGTGTATTCCAAGCTTCGCCGATCGCAGGAATGCTCGCATCCCTGGGTGTATTGCTGGGTGCCGTTTACATGCTAACGTTGTGTCGTAAAATTCTCTTCGGGCCTCTGGATAATCCTGAGAATAAAGAGCTGAGTGATCTCAGCGCCAAAGAGTTCGGATACCTAGTTCCGCTAGCCGTGTTAGCGATCGTTATGGGTATTTTCCCAAATAGTTTCATGGATAAAACCAAGCCATCAATCGAACGACTGGCCAAGAGTTATAAGAGCTATAGTCTTGATTACCGCATGGGTCGCGACATGGGTCATCAGTCTGCAAATTAAGGAGTCACGCTGTGAATTTCGAAGTACCTTCGTTATCTCTTCCTTTTTACGGGTCCGCCTTTCCGATTCTTTTCTTGGTGGTCACATCAATCGTTGCGCTACTTTTGGGTGTGTCAAAGCTGAACACTCCTAAAGTTAATTATGGCTTGAATTTGTTTGCAATCATTGTGGCTCTGGGCAGTGCCGTTTACCAGTACGCGATTTCTGGTGGAGCTGGCGAGATTTATCTGAGTGGTGGATTTACGGCAGGTCTGCTTGGTTTTTGGGGGCAGGGATTAATTTTATTCTGTGCAATGGTCGTTTCAATCTTGCTTGGTGACAGCTATATGAGTCCCAAGTTTTTTCGTGGTGAGATCGTGTCGTTGTTTCACATGGTTTTAGCCGGAATGTTAACCATGGTTGCAACCGATGATCTGGTCACGCTTTTTGTGGGTCTCGAGATGGCATCTATTGGCGTATATGCACTCATCGGATACACAAGGCCTACTAAGTTGTCGCAAGAGGGAGCAATCAAATATTTTGTATTAGGATCCATCGCAGCAGCGATACTTTTGTTTGGTTTTGCATTTCTTTATGCGGCCGCTGGGTCTCTTCGTATCAGCGAAATCAGCAGAGCGATTGGAAAAGTCAGCGGTCATTCATGGATTGAACTGGGTGCAATCCTGACGATCGCAGGGCTTAGCTTTAAAATGGCTTTGGTTCCATTTCATATGTGGACTCCTGACGCTTACGAGGGCGCTCCCACAGGTCTTACGGCCTTTATGGCAACTGCTATGAAGGTTATGATCGTGGTGGCGACGATCAGACTTTGTGAGAACGGTTTGGACGGAGTTCATGGTGTTTGGCTATCTACGCTTAGCTTGATGGCGGCAGCTTCACTTCTATTTGCAAACGTTATGGCGTTGGCCCAACAAAGTGTTAAACGCATGCTGGCATATTCCTCGATCGCGCACAGTGGTTATATGGCGCTGGCGTTAAGTGCTATGAGTGGGGCTGGCGGAGGCATGTCAGTGCCTTCAATTCTCTTCTATCTGATAGCCTACGTCGCAGTGAGTTTAGGAACGTTTGCCATTATTATGTGGCTTGAGAACGAGCGCTGCGAAAATGTAATCGTTGATGACCTGACTGGTCTTGCTAAACAACACCCAAGGGCCGCTGTTGCCTTGGCAGTCTTCATGTTTAGCCTTGGAGGTATGCCCCCTACGGTTGGGTTTATCAGCAAGTTGTACGTCTTTAATGCAGCACTCAGTAACGGTTTGATTGGCCTTGTCGTCATTGCAGCTCTCGGTTCCACGATTTCACTCTACTACTATATGCGGATCATCGTTCGCATGTTCATGCTGGATTCCACTCCTGTGCTTGGCGCCTTGATAAAGCCTAAGAAGTCACTAGCAACAGTCGGCATCGTTTTCGTGAGTGTTCTCATTGTTATCTTGCTAGGAACTGTCTTCCCAGAGCCAGTCATGCAAATAGCACGAAAAACCGCCGGTGAAGTGACCGGCGGTTGAAAGTGACTTATTGTTAATCTCGTTTGCTGTCATCTATCCCTGGAGTGTTACTTGGGCACGTTGTGGTTTTTGGATGCCACGTACTTTTGCGGACGGATTGTTTTGACTCATCGTGCGCTGTAAAATACTGATCACCAAACAGAATGATAGACGTAATTTTCAAATATCAGGAGTCTTTGTTCATGCACTCAACTAAGACAGGGGCCGGTCTTTTTATCTCGGCGTTAGCTCTAATTACAGCTTGTGGAAAACCTGACATTACGCCGTCGAGTTTGTTAACGGCCGACTCATTTATAACAGCAGGCGAACTCAGTAAGGGTAGTAGGGTTAATCCCATCGTTAAAAGTGAAGTGGCAAGCGAGCTTAATGATGTCAGTGACTTTTATGACGATGAGCCTTCAAAATTTGCTGAATTCACCGAAGATGATGACTGCGTCGGCAAACTCATGAATGAACAGAAAGCAACATCTTACGGCGCATACTTGGGTGTGGGGGGAGAGATTGACGTCACTCAATGTTTTAAGGAACTCCAAAAAGATCCCACTACTAAAAGTCTGTCTGTCATGATGCGCTTGGCGTTGCAGGTGGGCTGCGATAATCAAGACTTCACTAGTTTTGACGGAAAAACCATGGGTGAGGTAGCGGCACTCGACAAATCTTCCTGTCAAAATGCGACACAAAGAAATCAATTATTTAATCTGCGTCTTGTTACCAAAATCAAATCGTTCCAGGACGGAGTCGAATATGATGGGGAGAACATAGCTTATTCTGTCAAAGCAACTGCCGATGGCAAGCCCTGTACGGAAACAGTAAAGCTTAATGCTCTCCAGATCACAGATGGGTGTCTGATAACTGAACGAAACTTCTGGTCTGGGATGAAAGTTAATGGCAAACCCACAGACAAAGAGGGGACGGAAGATTTTACGCAGCTTGAAATGGTCGGAATCACTGGCGCAGCTGGAGATTCCAATGCCTGGTATCAATCGGGAAAGATGAAGACCACTCTCAATAACTGGACGGGTGATGTGACCTATAGCAGCACTAAGACTCCTCCTACTTACAGTCTAACGAATGGCAGTGAATCGGTAACAGGCTCTCTCAGGGTTAGCCGAGGAACAGTAGGTCTTGGCGGAATTTTCAGCAGTATCACTCCGAGAGTGACAGAGAGCTTACGGAAGGCAGCTACTGAGGTTGGTGCTAGGTTAAACAATAGAACGTAATATACTGTGCAAAGATATCGTCCAACCCTAATTTTTATTGCAACTGAATCGATTTGATAAGCTTTAGCCGTTGTTGTTGCGCTTACACCGGTATAAACCCGCCATTCAATATCCGAATCGGTATCGATTATGATCTCTTACTCATCCGAGTGAAGTGGGCAGACTGCAACTAAGATGACTGTACATTCTAAACCGATCGGTAAATTAACATGAATGAAGCGGTATAAAATTTTGAATGATCATCTTTCCGTTAGCAGAGCCTTGGCCACTTGTGATTTTAAAGTGGCCAGCGTTTGGCCCCCATCTGTGTCAGCTTCTTAGGGACGAAGTTATTCTCCAAAATGTTAGTTCGAGATCGGAGGTAGGCTTAACTCGTCTCCTACGGGCGGCTTGCTTGCTTGAGGTGCTATACCAGCAAGGACCGATTTTTTTGCCTTATAGATTCGATTCATCTCAGCGGTTTTAAGCCATACCATCTCCGAATCGGCCCCTGTGCCAAGCCACGCATCAACTGTTATTTTATCCGCATCACTACTACGGGACAGAATAATCTGGTGTTTGGGCGCCTTGGGTAGTTTTAGAGAACTTGGATCCTCCTTCACGTCCTCAGCCCTGGCATACTCAAGGTCAACAATCAACCCGCGGATATGTGACGCGGCAGTCGGCTTGTCTTCAGGTTTTCCAGAAAATTTACCATCCAGGCTGAACTTTGCTGCGTCAGACTCCGTGTACCAATCCCCAGCTACCAGCTTGAAGTTTTGGCCATCCACGGTTACGCCGGTGATTTCTGCGGACTGGAATGAAAAAATCCGTTTATCACGAAGATCTTTTCCAGTTTTGATAATTTTACTCTTAACCTCTGCATTTAATTTGTAGATGGCCGGTTGACCTTCCACCGTGGCGTAAAGATCTGCCTTTTGTTCGGCAAGAAGCAAGGTGATTTTTGAGGTAGACGATTGAATGGTCATGCGTGCTAAGCCTCTATTGTCAGCAAATAGCGCGCGGAGGGTCGCATTAGGCTCATCGATGATTTCAGTCGCCTTTAGTCCAGAGATGTCATCAATTAGATTATTGACTAAGACAGTGTCCGCTTTTGCCTTCGTAGGCGCGGTTATTTGCCAAGAGTTATCAACTTTCTCTAGCATCGTCGAATCTTTGCCGCTGCTGATCGAAACACTGCTGATCTCTGGCGTGTTGATGCCCGTTAGAACTCGCTTATTTCGAAGGTCAAAAAGTGACTTTAATGTTGCGGTTGCTATGTATTGACTACCGCTAAAGACCTTGGTGCTGGCACTGGTCGCCACGTATGCACTGAAGCCAACAGGCGCGTTATCGCCCACCATAAATGTGACTGTCTTACCACTGGACGTCTCAAGCTCAATAGTCCTGCGAGGGTTTTTTAAACCAAAGTCAGCCCACTTTTCCGGTTCGCCCGCGACGTCCTTTTCTGATTTATATTCAAGGATGTTCTTAAGAAGGTCTGAGATGATCTGGGTATCAGCCGTAGTCGATATTGGACTGGTGATGACCCACTGTCCTTCCTTACGGACCAGTTTGACATCTACAGGCTTTTCATCGGTTTTTGCAGTGGCATCAGCTTTCGTTGCTTTATCCCCGCCCGCATCACGGTCACCCAGGGACATGAAGCGAATGGCTGCAATATCCTCGGATTTTAAGTCAGGTATAATCAAACCAGTCGTCTCTTTTAGTTTCTCATCCTTCTTGGATTGCCACTCATCCCAAGTGGCAATCGCTCCGAGGGCGATTAGGCCAACTAGCAGTATGGTGATTTGTTTGCCCTTGTGAATCATGCTTGCCTCCTTCTCAGCCAGTAGAAGGTGCCAAACGCTAGGAATAGGAATGGATAAAACCAGCTAATAAACTTCAAATTCAGCTGAGCTGTATCTGACGTGATATTTAACGTGCTTTTTGTCACATCGCGCGGACGAATGGCAACGAAGTCGTCGTATTGCGTTAGCCAGCTGATAGAATTGGTCACCAAATCCCGGTTTTCTGGGCTTCTCGCACCGTAGTTATTCGCAATTTGCGCTGAGCCGTACGCGATGATGCGCACGTCTTTTTCTGCCGATTTACCGGTTGTCGTGGCCATAACCGCAAATGAGCCCTGCTCGAGTCTAGACGGTGAGACACCCTTTAGGTCATTTTGAGACGTCACGTCTTTAACGCGAACCGTCGTTGAGGACGCTGTTTTACCGACTAAACTAACTTTAAATTTGGCCGCATTGTCGGTGATCTCAGAAATTGTGCGGGTATTCTGGAAAAGTAGCGCTACAGCATTCTTTTTCGCGAAATCTTTTGTGATTACATTGAACTCATCAAATTCGGCGACCATGGCGTTGTTGGAGCCGAAAAATTTCACGCGGGGGTCATCCGGCCTCAAAATCATGAAGTCGTTATTATATTTTAGCCCATACTTTGAGAGTAGCTTATTGACGTTTTCAACAGGCGTCATCGCATCAATCATGGTCATGAGCGCGCCACCGCGCGTGATGAAATCCTCTAAAAACTTCACTTCGGGCTCTTTAAGATCATATTTTAGTC
>JBEIGW010000016.1:0-19646 GCA_040381655.1 Deltaproteobacteria bacterium | reverse complement strand
TTCTTAGCCATTTAATGGGCCTCCCTGAAAATTTCAAAACTGAACGATTACCGTTCTTCCGAGAAAAATCATAAAAGGCTCGACTTGAAAAATCAAGTGCCTTCCGCAAAAAAATACACTTTTTTTCGGGAAAAACTCTCGTTCAGACCAGAAGAGCAGATGAAGGCGACGTCCAACTTGCGGGATTGTCGATCATGAAACGCACTAACCTTGTTCGTAGTTGCAGGTCAAAAGCCCTGGAATCCAGCCTCCGCTGGACATTCAAGACTAGCGCACGCGTCTCCGAATCAAGGGAAGAAATATACTTTTGCTTAAGCGTGCGATAGCAGTCGGGTGACTGCCGAATCATCTTTTCTAGCTCCTGAGAGGCTAATTTATGCAGTTTTTGGCCAAAAACTGTCGGTTTTGCAGCATTATCGGACTCCCGGGACGCATCCTCTTCGGTAACTTGGTTCCTCGGTGCCTTCACGGAGCTAACCGATACATACCTTTCCAGGCCGGAGGAAGACGGACCGTGAACGGCATGGCTTTCCTCTTTTAGGAGCAAAGAAAGCCGCTCATACATACTCCCATGCGCCTCAATACGAGTGATTGAATAAGGGAAATCGGCCGAATTGTCCTGCTCAGAACCAAAAAAACACTGTTTTTCAGAGAAAATTTGGCAGAATTTCTTGAAACGCTGTGCCGCATTCGCCGTACAAACATCTGAAAGAACCTGATAAATATCCGAGTGAAGCACAGACTTGGGAAGGGGCAGCTGCGCTCTTGCGCCAGCGCGACCGATCCACTCTAAGAATAGAAAATGGCTTTGGACAAAAACGCCAGGTTCTGCGGCGTACACAGATCCAGGCTGATCTCGAATAATCTGCCAAATCTCCTTTAAGCGACTCATATAAAGTGTCTTATCATTCGAAATACCGGCAAAAAGCCTCAGCAAATTAGTGATTTGTTTATTCGAGGAGCCCAAAAGGATGCGACGACCTACAAGACCTAAAAACTCCCCTTCTGCATTGGATCGCAACCTCTCGGCAGTGGCTTGCCACAATAACAGGGGGGCCTCAGAAATGGAGTAGGAGCCTGTTGCCGTAAAACCACGATCTGGTATTTTTTTTATGACGCCATGCGCCACAAGGCGCCTACCCAGTCGACCGAATAACCTAAGCTGCTCTAGTAGATGAGACGACTCCTGGGCATCATCGAGGGCTTGCGAACGCCTTGGAATACGTACTCCTCGGCTCAGAACCTGAATAGATGCACCTGTTAGACCATCTAAGCGCATCCATGAACCATGAGTTTGCATGAGAGATTCCATTCGGAGATAAAAAAGCTGTTCTGGCAGCGTTAACTCGAGCCAGACCGGCGTCCAAATCACAAGTGGATTAAGACGACACAAAAGCCCTTTAATCGAAGCCTCACCCGAGAGAGATCTAACCAGGTCAAAGTGCGCGTCGACGTAACCACACAAGACTTCGCCGGTAGACTCCATAACCGGTAGACTCAAAACAGCAGAATCTTGATACTGGCCAGGTGTGCCCCAAGACTCCTCACCAAACAGCCTGAATGCAGACAATTCACCGCCATCCTTTGGGACGAGCATCCGCAGTTGGCTTAAGGCCTCAAAAACGCCAAGCATTTTATCCCTACTTCCAAAATCGGCGCGGGGTGTCAGCCTTTGAATATCTTCAATGGATATTTTAAGTACGGACGAAGGTCCGTCGGTCCTTAAAAATTGGGCCTGCAATTCACTGAGCAAAAGAGCTAGAGAGGCGAGTTCAGCCCCATCAAAGCTAGGCAAAAGACGGCCTGGCCGAATCGCTTCTCGCTCAGAGACTGACTCGTTTGACGTCACCCATTCGAATGCATGGTGAAGCCAACCCGGAATAAATGTCCGGGCCATCTCGATCGTAGAATTGTACACAATATGATTCTGCACCAAGGATCCTACTACTGCTCCCAAGGCACCTATAAAGATCAATTCAAGGAAAATTCAAGGTTCCTGTGTTACTAGAGTTTCCCAGGAATTGTCGATGGAAATTTACGACTGACGTATTTTCAACCAGTTAACCTAGCAACGTTCAATATCTGACCTAGCCTAAGTCATCACTTAGGCTTGCCAAACCATTAAATAAAATCTTCGACTTGACAGCTTTTAGTGATGTCCATGCCGAACATAGGAGTGAATCTCAGCCTCTTTGGGGTGGGCTTTATCAGTTATTGGATGTTTTTCATTCTCATCCTTAACGCTAGTGATACCACCGCGAAGTTCCCCGCGTTGTGCTAGGTAGTCTTTGGTATAAACCCACTTCTCTTCAGCCAGTCCTGCCATAGCGTACTCGGGACCTAGCCGAATTGCGTCGACAGGACAAGCTTCCTCGCAGTAGCCGCAGAATACACAGCGCAGAATATCTATCTCAAATCTTACTGGATACTTCTCAATCTCATTCTCCGGATGCTGGCCAGCTTCTATGTGGATACACTGTGCAGGACAGTTCGTAGCACACAAAAAACACGCCGTGCATCGCACGTTACCATCATCCCTGAGCGTTAGGAAATGCTTACCTTTAAACCGCGGCCCATATGTCGCCGGCTGTTCCGGCCACTCCAGGGTGTTGGTTTTTTCCCGCCCCGTGAGCTGCAAAAAAAGAGTCTTTGCCGTAAAACTCATGCCCGTCATGATGGTGGTAAAATAACCCCATGCCGCTGCAAATCCATTCGCGTCTACTGGTGGAGGGGCTACTTTTTTAATTGCCATATCTCTTGATCTCCTTGTCAATGCGCCCTTGAGTATACTTCCGCCAAAGCGCTGACCGTTTCAACAATACATCTCGCATCTGGCACGGGACAATTAAACGGAGTCGTTAGGTGCCCATCCTTGCCTGCATGGTTTGTAAAGGTCCCCCGCTTCTCAGCAAAGCCTTTTAGCGGGATAACATGCCTCGCTTGCTTCAGGTCGTCGATAAGCCCATTGACCGACCAAAATGATACGAATTCAAGCTCCGACAAACCTAAAAGATGTGTCTTTAAGCTCGGGAATCCCGTCGGAATTTCTGGCACCAGAGCAATCACGAGTTTAGCTCCGCTCTTCGCCACGTCTTCATGCTGGTTCATCGGCTTATCCCCACCGACTTTATGAAGCTTCATAGCAGCCAGTAAACCAGCTGTGTTAGCGTTACGGTCACCCCTTAAGAGCAGCCCGTCGAAATCAGACAGTTTCTCGGTGGGCTCGCGCCATTGGTAAACCTTCTTAACGCCAATCTTGCCTACAAAGAAATCAAACAAGGCCTCATATTCCTCATTCGTATACTGAGCAGACACCAAAATAGCTACGTCATCAGCTTTGGTATGTTTAAGTTTCTTCGCCAGAACTGCTATAGCCTCGTTAAAGTCTACATCCCTTCTAGAACCGCGATCATTTACAAATGCAAACCTCTGGCGTTCCTCCTGATTTAGGTGACGGTATGTTCCCCGGCCATAGTCGCACATCCAGTGGCCATTGGCCTCACCCTCACGAGGTTTTAAGCGGTAATAGGTACCTGTTTGTTCCTTACCAAAGACGTCAACCTGACAGCCAGTTGAACACCCAGCGCACGTCGAAGGCTTCTCCTCAAGAAACCAAACACGCTGCTTGAAACGGAAATCCTTTGACGTGAAGGCACCAACCGGACAGATATCCACCAAGTTAGTTGTATAGTTGTGAGATATTTTTTTTCCAGGGTAGGTTCCGATGATCGCATGATCACCACGGTCAAAAATCCCGAGTGCATCCGTTTTCGTGACTTCTTTCTCAAACCTGACGCAGCGACTACACAGGATACAACGCTCGGTGTCCAGAACCAGATCGCCACCCACGTCTAGGGCCTTTGGTTTTAGAACTTTCGGGCGATCCATCTGACTCTGGTATTTGCCTACTGACATATAATAGTTCTGCAAACCACACTCACCAGCTTGGTCGCAAATCGGACAATCGAGAGGGTGGTTGATCAGGTGGAATTCTAAGGCCCACTTGTGGGCATCTTTGACTTCTTCCGTGTCCGTTCGAATCTCCATCCCATCGACTGCTTGAAGGTTGCACGCAATCTCTAGCTTGGGACGTCCTTCGACCTTCACGAGACAAAATCGGCAAACTCCCGCAACAGATAGCCCCGGGTGCCAACAAAAATGCGGTATCGCAATCTTCATTTGTTGCGCGGCCTGCATGACCGTCGTCCCCTTGGGAACTGTCACCGACTCGCCGTTAATCTTAAAGGAGACCTTGTCACTCACGCCGAAGTACCTCGCCTGATATATTCTCGGATTTCATCGCCGAATTTTTTGGTTATCGCCATCGTCGGCATGGCAGCAGCGTCCGATAGTGCACAGATCGTACGACCGCCCATCTGTTTGGCCACGGTCCACATCCTATCCACATCCGACTCAGCCCCCTGCTTTTCCCAAATGCCACCCATGATGTTCGCAAGCCATCCCGTGCCCTCTCGACACGGAGTACATTGACCACAACTTTCGTGGTGATAAAAGTCTGCTATGACTTTCATGAGCTCCACCATGCTTTGTCGATCATCAATGATCATGACCGCACCCGAGCCAAGCATCGATCCCTTAGCTGCAATTGCCTCATAGTCAAGCGTTAATCCCTTTAATTCCTCCGGAGTCAGCACAGGTGCCGATGCACCACCGGGAATACAGGCCTTTAACGTGCGACCTGGCAACATACCGCCACAGTCATCGTTTAAAAGCTTCTCAAAAGAGTAGCCAAGAGGGAGCTCATAAACCCCAGGTTTTTTTATGGCACCGGCAATCGAGAAGAGCTTAGTCCCAGGCGATTTTTCTGTACCGATGGCCTTGTAAGCCGCAGCTCCATTCGTCATGATCCAGGGTACCGCAGCGAATGTCTCCGTGTTATTCACCACGGTTGGCCGGCCTAGATAACCACTGACGGCGGGGAACGGTGGTTTTAGTTTGGGCTGTCCCTTTTTACCCTCGAGGGAGGAAATCAAACCCGTCTCCTCTCCGCATATATAAGCGCCGGCACCTGTGTAGTGATCCAAGTCGAAGTCAAAGCCAGACCCTTGGATGTTTTTGCCGAGAAAACCAGCCTGATATGCCTCTTTAATGGCAGTTTCCAGCCAGTGTATCTCTTCAAAAAATTCGTACCTGGTGTAGATATAGCCCTTACAAGCACCGATAGCTTTGGCAGCAATAACCATCCCCTCCACAATCATGTGGGGACTCAGCTCCGCAATGTAACGATCTTTGAACGTGCCAGGCTCGCCTTCGTCGTTGTTACATACTAAATAACGAGGGCCTGGTAGATTCTGAGGCACGAAGCTCCACTTGAGACCCGTGGGAAAGCCCGCACCGCCCCTACCACGAAGTCCTGACTGCTTGACCTCTTCAATGATTTGAGCCGGCTGCATCTTCAGCACTTTTTTAAGCGCGTCATAGCCACCTTTTGACGTGTAGGTCGAAAGAGCCCGACTATTTGGCATGCCTTCAAAGGCTGTGAGGATTTTAACTTTGTCAGTCGTATTTCCCATAAGCTGCCACCTCAAGTAAGCGAAGCATATTTAGATAGAATTTGATCCACGTTATCAACAGTCACTTTATGATGACGGTCCTTGTTGACCAGCATCGCTGGCGCCTGATCACAAACGCCAAGACAAGGAACACCGATCATCTCAAAAGGCGCATCATCACCATGCTTGTCTTCTAGTCGCTTGATGTGTCCCTCAATTTTTTCCATGACGTCTTTTGCGCCCATCATGCAGCAAACAATATTGTCACAGAATTGAATGGGATGCTTTCTAGGTTTCTTCTGGTAGTAGGCCTTATAAAACGTCAGGACTTCTTTCACCTGAACTCTATTCAGACCATGCGCAGATTCTAGCGCATCGATGTGCTTGTCCTGGACCCATCCACATTCATCCTGAATCGCGTGCAGAATCGGCAAAATCGCTGACCGCTTCGTTTCGTAGCGAGTCAGTTCTTTTTTTATCGCGTCTTGCAACTTTGAAGAAAATACTTGTTCAGAGCTCATAACGTTAAACCCTTCTAGTTAACTTATCGGTCAAGCTCGCCGGCAATAATATTAATCGTACCCAAAACTGCCGCCAGGTCGGCAATCATATTACCCTCAAGCATCTCAGTCGCCGCCTGGAAAATCGCAAAGCAAGGCGGACGGCATTTGACGCGGTAAGGCACACCGCTTCCATCAGACACCACATAAAATCCAAGCTCACCGTTAGCCGCCTCGTAGCCTTGATAAATCTCGCCGGCTGGAACTTTTACGCCATTGATAACCTGCATGAATTGGTTCATGAGACCTTCGATGTTTCCGTAAACATTCTCCTTACTAGGAAGAACAATCCCCGGATCATCAACTTCAATAGGCCCAGAGGGGATATTATTCAGACACTGATCTAGGATTCGACAGCTCTCAAGCATTTCAGCCATTCGCACCATGTAGCGATCATAACTATCTCCACGGTCTCCCACTGGGACGTCGAACTCTAACTGATCATATCCGTAGTATGGAGCGTAAACTCGCATATCGAGGGGTACGCCGGTTGCGCGCAAGCACGGCCCTGTAAATCCCCAATTAACAGCACTCTCAGCCGATATCTTTCCGGTTCCAACCATTCGCTTCACGAAGATGCGGTTTTTTGTGCAGAGCAAATCAACCTCGCGATGCGCCTGCCGAATTGCTTTCACAGTTTCTTTCGCTTGCTCAACCCAACCGTCTGGGAAGTCAAAACCCATGCCGCCAACTCGCGAAAGCGAAACGGTTAAACGAGCGCCGCACAGCTTTTCAAATAATTCGTAGACCTTTTCTCTAGCGGCAAAGCCAAGCCAAAAATTAGTCAAGCCACCCAAATCCACAAGGTTGGTTGTGATACAAACGATATGGTCGATACAGCGGCTAAACTCATCGAGAATAACTCTCATCATCTGAGCTCTTGGAGGAATCGTTATACCGAGTTGTTTTTCGATCGCGCGACACCAGGCATTGTTGTTCATGGGCGCAGAACAATAATTCAAGCGGTCTGTGTAGGGGATAATTTGGTTGTAGTTGTGATTTTCACACATCTTTTCAAAGCAGCGGTGCAGATAACCGATCTCAACATCCATTTTCTCGATCGTTTCACCGGATAAAATCGCCATAAAACGCAACGTACCGTGCGTTGCGGGGTGGGCCGGACCGATATTGATCCAGACACGGTCTTCAAGAAAGTCACCCTGACTCTTCATCAAGCGCTCACGATCTTTCTCAAAAGTATGATGAAGCGGCGTTTTTAGCGATTGATTACGATCGGCCGGGTAATCTTTACGGAGCGGGTGACCCACAAAATCCTCGTGGCATAAAATTCTGCGAAGATTCGGATGCCCGGAAAACTTTAAACCGAACAAGTCGTAAGCTTCTCGTTCGAACCAATTGGCAGATTTGTATACCGGAGTGAGAGATGGAACTTCATCTGTCTCATTGACCTTGGTCTTCATGCGCAAGCGCTGGTTTGTATCTGGATTTAGCAGGTGGTAGACAACTTCAAATCGCTTGTCGCGCCCCGGATAATCCACCCCGCAAACGTCGAGCAAGTACGGAAATTTTTTCTGCAATTCGCGACCAACATCTAGAATCTGCGAGTGATTGACGTAGATCACATCCTCGTCTAGGAACCTGTCGTTTTTTACGTACTCAACGTTGGCTTGCGGAAGTTTTGCCTTGAGATCACGACTAAGCGCATCAACATAACGAGGCTGACCAGACGAGTCGTACATGATTGTGAGTACTCCTTAGACGTTCACCTTTGGCGCAGTGGCGACGGCGGGCGAACCAAATTACAAATAAAGAATTCCAAATGTCAGTATTCGATAATGATTTTAGGCATAAACTGACCGTATTACCCTACCACCGCACTGCGGGTCGAGCAAGCAAACCCGCGCGTCTAGCTGCATTGTTTTTGACCACCAGGCTCATGGTTTTAAGACCCCTCGGTTCAAGTCCAAGGTCTCATGCCGGCATATTCCAGGCCAGGTCCCGAACATCTCATTTTTCACCTGTCGCAAGGCCCTGAGTCTGTTATAAATCAGAGGCATTTACGGCGTACCATCACGACTAACTAGTATGTTTGGGATTTTCAAGGACTCTTCACCATGACGCACTCTTCATCCAATTGGCATCGCACCCACACGCTGGGAGAGTTGAGCAAAAAAAATGTTGGACAAGAGGTTGTCTTAACAGGATGGGTTAACAGGCACCGTGACCACGGTCAGTTCATCTTCCTTGATCTTCGCGATCGTTATGGAATTACGCAGGCAGTCGTGGACCCAGAAAAAGCGCCCAACGCTTACGAAACGGCCAAGAGCCTACGCGCTGAATTTGTTATCGCTATCAAAGGAAAAGTGAATGCAAGGCCCGAAGGCATGGTGAATAAAACCATGGCCACCGGGGACGTCGATGTTCTTGTCTCCGAGATTAAAGTGCTGAATAAATGCGAGGTGCTGCCGTTCACAATTCAAGACGAATCAGAAGCGACAGAAACTCTTCGTTTAAAATACCGGTATCTTGATCTGCGAAGACCGACGCTCAAAAACAACATCATCAACCGGAGCAAATTTGTAAAGGAGATGCGAAGAGCCCTTGAAGATCAGGGTTTCATGGACATTGAGACGCCTTTTCTCTACAAATCAACACCGGAAGGTGCCAGAGAATTCCTTGTGCCATCGCGAATCCATGCGGGACATTTTTATGCGTTACCGCAAAGTCCACAGCTTTTTAAACAAGTGCTGATGATCAGTGGGTTTGACCGTTACTACCAAATAGTAAAGTGCTTCAGAGACGAAGATCTGCGAGCTGATCGTCAGCCTGAATTTACCCAAGTCGATATAGAAATGAGCTTTGTCGACGAGACACTGGTAACCAGCACTCTAGAACACGTTACTCGGACGGCCGTAACAAAATTCTTCGATGGAAACGTCAAACTTCCCGATCAATTCCCCCGCTACACCTACTCCCAGGTGATGGAAGATTACGGGGTGGATAAGCCTGATATGAGATTTGGCTTAAAACTTAAAAATATCTCCGACCTCGTTAAAAATTGCGAATTCAAAGTCTTTAATGAGGCCGTCAATAGCGGCGGTATCGTCAATTGCATCGTTGTTCCGGGATGCGCAGAGACCTTTAGCCGCAAAGACCTCGACGAGCTCGGAGAGGTCGCGAAAAATCACGGTGGCAAAGGCCTTGCCTGGATCAAAAAAACATCTACCGCTGGCAGCGCAAGTTGGAATGGTCCGATCAGCAAGTTCTTCAAGGAGACTGATTGTTCTGCGATTGAAGAGCGCATTGGAGCGAAGGCCGGGGATCTCATACTCTTTGGCGCGGGCCCTTTTGACTCGACTAAAGCCATGCTAGGAGCAGTGCGTAATGTCCTTGGACAAAAACTAAAACTATTTAACCCCCGAGATCTGTGTTTTCTCTGGGTGACTGAATTCCCTCTTTTGGAGCGCGATGTGGAAAGCAACCGATGGTTGGCGCGCCACCATCCCTTCACGTCCCCCCGTCCGGAAGATATGCATCTTCTAAAAAGCGATCCAGGAAAAGTTCGGGCTTCAGCTTACGATCTCGTGCTAAACGGCTACGAGGTAGCGGGTGGCTCAGTCAGGATCCACGATCCAGATATACAGAAACAGCTCTTTGACACCATTGGACTCTCAGATGAAGAGGCGCATTCAAAGTTTGGCTTTTTGTTGGAAGCTTTGAAGTTTGGTGCGCCACCACACGGCGGGATGGCTTTTGGCGTTGATCGCATGGTCATGTGTTTGACCGGTGCAGATGCCATCCGAGATGTTATTGCATTCCCCAAAACACAAAAGGGCACATGCTTGATGACGGGCGCGCCGAGCCCTGTTGCGAGTGCTCAGCTCAAAGACCTTCACGTCAAAGTTGAGGGAGCCACGCCTGGAGGCCAATCACGTGAATCCTAAATCAAATAATTTTTCGATATCCTCGTTCCCGATGGGACCACACTTAAGGCAGTGGTTTGGTATTTCACAAAGTGACTATCGAGGTTTTGACAACACCGCGCCAACTGCGGAAGACTTGGCAAGTTTTTCAGAAAAGTTCCTCGTCTCGCTTGAGGAACGCTCCCCACAAAACGAGAATCATTTCGTAGACATCCTCGAGGAGTTAGTGGGAATGAACGTGCCGTTGCTTGCGGTAAAGTTTGTCGACTCCTACCCAGTATTATTTCCTCATGACGACTTCCGTGCACAACTTCACTATGGCAACGCGGCTATGTTAGTGGGTGATCTCTCAAGGTCGGAGTCTGCGTTTGTGACGGCGCAAAGGCTTATCCCAGAAGAACCTGCTCCCTACGTCAATCTCGTTCAGATTTACGCTCACGACAACTTACTAGTTAAAGCACGGGAGTGGTGCCTAACCGGACTAGATGCGGACGGCGAAAACAGCAGACTCTGGGAGTTCACTGCCTGGCTTGAACAAAACGAGAATCCAACAAATTCCAACCAAAACGTCGGCAGAAAAATTTTGGACCTAGCTAAACAAAAAAATTCTTGGACAGGCACCTCCTTAGCTTTTGATTTGATGAATCCCGAAGACGCCATCGGCAAAGCTCACGCGCTGGAGGCGTTTTGGAATAGCGGCGTCCGAGACACAAAGTTTTTGATTGAATACACCGCAGTTTTAGGGGTCGCTGGGCACTACGATAAAATTCCCGCGATCGTGTGGCACACTCAAAAAGGCGAAAAACCTTCTTGGCAGCTCCTGCTACACCTTGCCCAAGCCCACCTAGGCCTGGGCCGCGATGACGATGCCCTCGAAGCCTTAGACAAAGCAAGTAAATGCAATGACTTACCCGATGACGCGCGAAGCGTTATTGCGAGCTTAAGGTCTGAAATACCGGTCCCCTCTCAGCCTTTGAACTAGCGCCCGGCCGCCGTTGCTTAGAAACTAGCTCGGATTTTAACGTTTTTATAAAAAGTGGTTGACTTTTGTGACCACTTCGATATAGATATTGGCGTCGAATTTTAATAAGTACTTAATAATCTATTGATTTAGATTGTGAAACTGCCTTTGGAGGGCTGCCATGAAGGCTCTTTTAGTGGACGACGACAGCACGTTACGATTGATTTTGAGATCAGTTTTAGAAAAACGCGGCTTCGTCGTTCTTGAGGCCGAGGATGGCGTCATGGGTGTCGATATGGTGGAACGCCATCCCGACATCGGAATTGTCATCCTTGATGTGAATATGCCACGACTAAATGGTCTTGATGCTCTTGCTAAAATCAAAACTATCAATCCGTCGATCTTTTGTATTGTTGCAACAGCATACTCCAACATGAATGACGCGATAACCGCCATCAAACATGGTGCCTATGATTATCTGCAAAAACCTGTTGCCCCCGAGCGACTCTCGAAACTTCTCGACAAGGCAACTGCGGCAAACAATATGGTTTTGGAAGCGAGTTTCACGGCCCCTAAGCTTGAGTTTGATGAGGGTCGCTCAATCGTCGGTGGAAGCTCTCAACTAAAGCAGGTTTTTGACGTCATTTATAAACTATCAAAAGTTGATACCTCGGTTCTTATAAGAGGCGAAAGCGGTACAGGCAAAGAACTCGTAGCCAGGGCACTGCACTATAATAGTCACCGTAAGCACGGTCCTTTTGTCGCCATAAACTGTGCTGCGATTCCTGATTCTCTTATCGAGAGCGAACTTTTTGGCCATGAGAAGGGGGCCTTCACCGGAGCCGACCGACGTAAGCTTGGTAAGTTCGCGCAAGCGGAGGGTGGTACTCTTTTCCTAGATGAAATTGGCGATATCAGCCCTGCGACACAGGTCAAGCTTCTGCGAGTCTTGCAAGAAAGATGTTACAGCCTAGTGGGCGGTAGCGGAGACATGAAAGCCGATGTGCGCATCGTTGCCGCGACGCACAAACCACTGGAGCAAATGATAGCTGAAAACAAATTTCGAGCTGACCTATACTATCGCTTGAATGTGCTCCCAATCACACTGCCACCGCTGCGCGATAGAAAAGAGGACATACACGATCTATGTCAGTATCTTCTCAAAAAGTTTAATAAAAACCACAAGCGTCGAATCACTGGAATTAGTGACGAAGCCATGAGACGCCTCATGAACTACCCGTGGCCTGGTAACATACGTGAGCTTGAAAATGCTGTGGAACGTGCATTCATTATCGAGACGACCGATATTTTACAAGCGGCGTCCTTCGACCTACAACCAACCGACGGCACAAACAGTTCGAATATAAGCACTATGAATTTTGGACTCGGGTCGGGCACAACGACCACGGTACAGCAAGCCGCCTATGCCGACGAGATTGCCGCTAATCGAGCTGGACACAACCTCAACATGGGCAAAACGCCTGGACTGAGCGATGATTTCAAATTCATCCGAGATGACGACGAACTAAATTTTCCGGCCCTAAAAGACCGATTTGAGAGAGAGTTCTTGATCAAAGCCCTTACGGCTTACAACGGCCGTATTAACCAAACTGCTGAAGCGACCCAAATGACTAAGGTCACCCTACTCAGGAAACTAGAAAAATACGGTATCGACGCCAAAGATTATTTTAAGATTCTATAATCTCTATGGTTTTTATAAGATCTGCGTCTCGTGTTATAATTTGAGGGAGTATATCCCTAAAATTGGAACACGAGGTCAACCTTAAATACATGACTTCAGGTAAAGCGCGGACGGATAGCACCGCCAGCTTGAAAACCAAATTGGCGCTGACGCGCATAAGCCGCTGGCACAGCCTCGGTGACGAATCTATTTCCATGGTTCGAGACGAACTCATGGTCTCGCTTGGGTTAGTAAACCCACAGGCAGCAGGGCCTAATCCGTCTGTCGAAAAGATATCCAAGCTCGAAACTGAAAGCGGCGAAGTAGCCGAGCACACATTGAACTCCCAGATTAGGCATTTGGTAGGCGCTGGGGCGCCTTGGCACGTCATATTCCCTCTTCTGTGGCAAGAATACCAAAAAGAGCCCTCGCTTATTAAGGCCGCGAGAATACTCGAAACAGCATTCGTTGAAGCTAGCCAGTCGGATACTTTGCAGATTTTTTCGCAACTCATGACGTCTGGTCAAAAAAACTTTTACTGGTACCTTCATCCAAAACTTCGTGATTTTATTATTGAGCACGCACCTCAACAATACCTTGATCAACTCTTCTGGACCCTTGCGAAAGAGCGTGACGATGTCAAACTGAGTGGTATTGAGTTAACTTATATATTCCTAAGAGTGGCTACAACTGCGGATAAAACTGCCGCCTGGACCTATTTCCGGCGCCACCAGAATCGAATACTCGGCAGCTTCTTGAGAGCCAAGCATTTCGGAATGTCTAAAGAGCAACTCATCTTTCGCGCTGGTGAGCTAGCGCTTGGCTTGGGTTTTAGTAGTGATGCCAAAGAGCTGTTTTTGGTATTACCCAACGGTAGCCAAGAACGCGAAGCTGCACTTCAATTGATTTTAAGATTTGAGAGCAAAACAATTGACCGTGAGCGAAATAGCTACTTTATTCTAGTTGAATCGGCAACCTCTTGGGACGACCGATTGACCATGTTCCAAGAATTTTGTGATTCCACTCGTAAGCTCGGCGGCAATAGGGATCCAAATCGATCAGCTCTTGATCTTCTCTTCAAGCAAATTTTTCAGTGGATTCCAAAAAATCCGGATGCATGGAGAGCTACGGGCGATCTGCTCGTGAGAAACCGTGATATAGCGAGCCTCTTACCGAGTATCTTTCAGCCATTATTAGATCAAGCGGTAATTTTTCATGGGCCCGACATAGATGGTGCACTCTGGAATGCCGCATCAAGCATCAAGCCTCAAAATGAGCGTGAACAAATGCTTTATGGCATCGCGCTATTGCACAAATATGTCACCAACCCCAGGCTTGGCGAGAGCGTTTTATGGCAGGCTCATGCTACCTTCAAATTACTGGAAGCTAACAAGGCTTCCGTTGCTTGGTCTTGGAGAGATTTAACTAAAGCTGCGCGCCAATGGATTAATGATAGTACGATTTTGGTTGATCGCGACCGACGGCGTGGCGCGGCGGCACTTCGTTTGGCTGCGGAGGGCGGTTTTGCAACCGCAGCAACCGTAGAAAATTATCTGAACAATTGCACTGCAATTCCTGACAGCCTACTTGTTGAAATTGCAAAGAATGCGCTATCGTCAAAAAACGCAGACTTTGCGCTCAGCATGCTCGTGCGTACGGGGCTAAAGCGCAGCTTTACCAATAAACAGCTGTTACAAATGTGGAATCTTGCGGTCAGCAGTGAGTCTCCGGATCTTGCTTGGCGCATTGCAACAATTCTGGTAGCTCGCGAAGCCCTTCCCGAATTCGTCAAGTCGGCCTGGGATATCAGTGGAGAGAACCGCTCCTCATATCAACCGATCTCTCTGGTTGATAAAGATATTGAGGCCGCATTAAGCGAGTTGTCGACCCCGGGACGAAAACTGATAAAAGCGTTATGTATTGTCGGATCGAGAATTAACGAATTAGCAATGATCACTGAGCCTAATTCCCAGTCGGCACCATCATTAACAGGATCGACTCCTGCAGAAAAATCGATCTTAGCCGCCCTGAAAACATCTGCAGGAATTCCGAAAGCCATAAAAGCGGTGCCTGAACTAACTGGAATCCATATGGTTCCTGAAGTGGCAGCTCCGTTTGCACAGGCCATCGTCACCAGTCCCTGGCTTTTTGCCGTGCGCGCTATTGCCGAGCGCCTCTCTGTTACTAGTTGGGGTTGGAATGTCGAGGTACTACAGCAAAATGCAAGAGCGGTTCTACATTTAATCGGAAGAGATTCCACTGGGAAGAGCTCGGCAAAAATTAGTCGATGGCTTTCATCGCTATCGTCAGCGGAACGCTCCGCCTGGAATGACCTCATTGGATGCTCGCAGGATACAGGTGGTGACGTCTTGGCGGGCGATATCGTGAAGTTTATTTGTCGACTCGCAATTATTCACTACCCAGCACATCTCAACGCCATTAAAACTGCACATCACTTGCGTGCCTCTCTCGACACAATCAGAGACATGGAGTGGTTTATTTTAAGTGATGCACTCACGCTTACTCGAAGACGCCATGTTGTTGCTGCCCGAGTGGCTGTCCCTGACTCAATCAAAAAAACGCCGATTTTCTAGCGATCTAGTTTGCTACTTCGATACTTAAGCTCGGAAAGCACCCCAACTTTGGACGCTTTTGCGAACACCTTCACAGAAAAGTCTAATGTACCACTCGATGACATCCCCATCACAGCTACCGTAAACATCGAACGAAATAGGTCTTGGTTATTATCTGACGTGAATGGATCAACACCCAGCGCTACTTGAGAGAATACACTTGGTCCCTGAGCGTCATCGTGCGTAGAAAGCGGTACTGAGATCTCTAACATCTCACCAGATATATTTTTCAAGAAACGATGGCGACCTCGCGCCGTAAATACTCGCTGATCAGAACCCAGCAGCGCAACTGGTACGTCGGACTTCTTCATGGCCTCCACAACGTCTGGATGGACCACGGCTGGGTCCAACAAGACAGCTCCAATGGCGGGAGCACCGCCTGCAATGGCAAGAATGGTTGCACTTCCCCCAAACGAGTGGCCTGCCATAATCATTCGTCTAGCATCAGCGTTTTCACCCAACATTCGAGGAAAGCCGTACAACACATCAGCAATTCGTTTGAGACGACGACCATTCTCAAGCCACTCATCTCGATTGGGAGATTCCACAGTGATCACGTGAAATCCCCAACTCGCCAGATGTTTAGCTTGGCTTCGATGGGCCCGCTTATTCGAGAAATTACCGTGACTTATAATGATGATAGGCAGTTTATCTTTTGACTTCGCAAAAAAATGATCCACAACGACTCGTTGATCCAGATCGAGATTAAACTCCCGATCTAGCCGGGACATGACAGAAAAAGGCCCTCTGGACTTAAAACGGCTCAGATCAGGCTCCAAAGCAATTATATTGTCCTGTAAATTTGAAGCCATAAGTGACTGCTTCGCCGATGGCCTGGTCGCAGCACAACCAAACAGCGTTGCTAGTAGGCAAAAAGTAGCTACTAAATTCATCACTCAAGCAACTCCATACAAAAATTTGCTATAATGATCGGAAACGAAGGCGATAAATTGACAAATTTAATTATGTAAACGACAAGCCGGCGACGCCATGAACATACAAGTGACCAGAATTAAAAGATTTTTATGTCTGATTTGTCTTTCTGCCATGCTCCCGGGATGCAAGACCCTCTATGACTTTAAGGGCTATGCCAAAAGCGACGCCAAGGGCGTCATATCAGGCGATGAATGGACTTATTCATATGCATACACTGACCCTGAAGCCCAGCTATCAGAGGGTCAGAGTTA
Source organism: Deltaproteobacteria bacterium (assembly GCA_040381655.1). Classification (GTDB taxonomy): domain Bacteria; phylum Bdellovibrionota_B; class Oligoflexia; order Oligoflexales; family RGVZ01; genus CAMDKS01. The sequence goes on along the minus strand of JBEIGW010000016.1, from coordinate 3,227 downwards.
TCTGATTGTCTTGGTCACCGCGTCGCCTAAAGATGCGTGTCCTGACAAATCAGACCGCGTGGGTGATGGACGTGAGGTCATTATCGCGATTGATGGCAAAACAGGCGAGATGAAAATTGGCGGACGGTCAGACAAGCTCGAAACAGAGGATGACATGTTCACGTATGTTAAACCTGAGCGCCAGGCCAGTGTTGCTTTTTTTGACCCAAACCTTCCCGAGGGTGAGCAGTATAAATTTGCTCGTTCAGGAAAGGTAAGAATATCGATTTTAAACAAAGAACTAATTGAAGGTTCTGTATTGGCAAAAATTAATCGCAAACTTTTCGTCAATGGAAAGTTTAGGGCCAAAGTTTGTAAATACGGCCAAGTAAACTGACCAGCTCTAATTATATATGTTTTTTTCGCACTTGCGACATCCATCTTGCCACGGACCGTATTGCCACTCTTCAGATATAGGCAGAAAGACCATCAAGAGACAGGCTAAGAAAATTGCTCCGTAAAGCTGCACACTGCTCTGAGCATCGGGATTCAATATTGTTCTTTCAAATAGAAATCCAAATCCTATGCTCATAACTACTAGCGTAAATAAAATAAGCAGGCGACGAGCGCCGTATACCTTTAAGGCCATATATTTACTGCTCTCAGATTTATTGACTGCCGCCGTCTTTGCCATAGTGACCTCAATGATAAGTTAATAGCACCTACAAATACGCTCTACTTTTTTTCTGACGTCTTCGACGTTATACCAATCGATTGACTGGCCGAGGACGTCGCAAGTAGCCAACGCACCCGAGCTGCCAGCACAAAACAGACAAATAGAATCAGGCCGTCACGCACCGCAAACGGCTTACCAAGAGCTGCGGGAACTCCAGCAATCAGGATGAGTCCCACGGCTGATATGACTCCGATATAGCTCAGCTGGGTCACATCATCTCGTAAATCAATACGTTTCAGGCCAGCCATGAGAGTTCCAATCCACAAACTCCAGACAATGATGGGTAAAAAATCTAATGGCTTAAGCTCCGCCATCGCCGCTTTGAGATCACTTAAAATGAGCAGTAAAGGTGACAAGGACTCCTCCATTTTGTATGCATCTGGTATTCGGTCAATTTAAACGGGATCTTAACGGGCAAAACTTGCCCATAGCCCACCTCCTGCGCTACCATGATTCATCATCAAACATCACTTATCTGGAAACTCCGCGTCTATGCGCAAAAAAATATCAGCCTTTATCTCTACATTTGTCTTAATTTTACTGGGCGCCACGTTAACGTTTGCACAAAACAGCATCGCGGCTGACAGGAAAAGCTCAGGAAAAAGTAACAAATTGACCAACGAACCCGTGGGGGTGATATCTTTTGAGAAGTCCGTTATCGACTTTGGGGTGGTCAAGCGGGGGCAAAAACTCACGGCAACATTTCAATTTAAAAATATCGGTCAGGGCCCTCTCGCGATCCAGGGAGTGCAGGCTGCCTGCGATTGTTTAGCGTCTGAGTCCATCAAAGGTAAGATCTACCCCCCCGGAGAAAGCGGCACGCTAGACGTAAACTTCGATACTAAAGACTACGCTGGCAAAATCACCAAAGCCATAACTGTAATCACGAACGAACGATCCATGCCAGATCGAACTCTAACAATCACTGCGACTATTAATAGTGAAGTGAATGCCTCACCTCCACTGGCTGACTTTGGAGACGTGGTTTTGAACCAATCTCCAAAGCTGATTATTAAAGTAAAAGGCAACATGAAAAACGAGTTACGTATTGAGAAAATTAGATTTAATGAAGAGTTCCTTGATGTCGCCTATCGCAAGGAGGCTCAGGAATTCGCAATAACCATAAAATTAAAGGCAAACGCTCCCATCGGCTTTTTTAAGGATACTATTTGGATTAAAAATAACTCCTCTGCACTTCCTGATATGCCGATTCCTATTCGCGCGACAATTCTTGGAGAAATCTCTTTAAATCCAGCCTATGTCGAATTTGGATCTGTTCCTCCGTCAGAAAAGTCTCTCCGGCAGATCTCCCTAACATCAGCCTCCAAATTTGACATCACAAGTAATCGCATCGAAATGAATGTAAACGGAGCGAAGTCCAATGCGGGCGCAGATCTAATCAAAGTCGAAGTTTCGCAGTCTGCAAAAAATGAAAAGAAAGTTAAGCTAGAACTAAAAAATCCCGGTAATCAACCGGGGAGCGTTCATGGAAAAATCACGCTAGAAACCTCAAATCCTCAGCAGAAAAATCTGACGTTTGATTTCTACGCGTTCTTCCGATGATAGTTTCAGTGCAGAAGTTCGCCAAGAAGAGCGATCTTATTGCCGCCTGTGATACGAACCGGCAGAATTCTTCCCAATAGATCATCCGAACTTTTGACCCGCACGGTTCTAAATTCCGGCGTTTTTCCAACCCAAGTTCCAGGTAGTTTTTGACTTTCGTATATGAACAAAACATCCCTGGCCATGCCAACGTCAGCAAGTGCCAAATCAAGGGTAATTTTGTCTTGAAGTGCATTCAGTCGCGCCAAACGAGAGTCTTTCACAGATTCTGGAACTTGATCGACAAATCTTGCCGCAGCAGTACCACGCCGTGATGAGTACTTGAAAGCATAAACAAAACTGTATCGAACCTGTTCTAGTAATCTAAGAGTATCTTCAAATTCGGACTCGGTCTCCCCGGGGAACCCGACAATGATATCCGTACTCAAAGCGATGCCGGGCACTGCGCTCTGCAGCCACCCAATACGCTCAAGATACTCTTTGACCGTGACTTTACGTTTCATTCGCTCAAGCGTTCTATCGCTACCTGCCTGAACTGGTAAATGCATATATCGGCCCATCTTCGGCTCGGTCGCAAATAGTTGCGCCAACGGCTTTGTGAAATCATGCGGATTAGATGTTGTAAATCTTAAACGCTCAAGCCCCGAAACACCTGCGACAGCTTTTAATAGATCTACAAACGGCCCACCGTCCGCTGGCACATCCTCTGTATTCAGCAAGTCAAGCCCATAGCTATTTACATTTTGACCCAGCAGGGTGATCTCCCGCGCGCCCTCCGAGACAAGATGTCTGACTTCTCTCAAGATTTCGTCCATAGGTCGACTTATCTCACGCCCCCTGGTGAATGGGACGACGCAGAACGTACAGAAGTTGTTGCAACCTTGAATGATATTCACAAACCTTGTCACTTCCTTCTTACCAGAAACTGACGGGATATGAATCTGAGCGC
>JBEIGW010000015.1:0-20228 GCA_040381655.1 Deltaproteobacteria bacterium | reverse complement strand
GGTGAAGACAGCAATCTCTTTACCTAAAGTCGTAGGTGTCGCAGTCTGGCCATGGGTCCGAGACAGCATGGCCGTGCTGGCTTCAACCTCTGCTAATAATGAAAGTTGTGCCTGAAGATCAGACAATAAAGGGGTTAAGATTTTGCGTCTCAAGTCGTTCAGCATTAGACCATAAGCGGCATTATTAATGTCTTCGCTCGTACAGGCAAAATGAATATGAGATAGCGTTTTGTTGTCCGCCCCAATATCAGTAAGCCTACGACGCAACCAGTACTCAACCGCTTTGACATCATGGTTGGTGTCTTTTTCGATAAGTTTAATTTCTGAGGCCGCCTGGACAGGAATTGTCCCAGCCGCTATCGCCTCCAGAAAGGTTTGGACAGCTGACGATAAAGAAAGACTGATTTCTTTGAAGCTCGCCAAGTGAAGCAGCCAATGGGCCTCAACACGGAGGCGATAACCTATTAACGCCCCTTCACTAACGACAGATGATAAATCGCCAAGTTGGCCAGAGTAACGCCCATCCAGAGGACTTATCGCATTGATTTTTTGACTGTCCAAGCCGACGCCCCCCAGAAAGTTTCTTACAAAGCCATTTGGCTGAAATTTTGAAAAACGAGCGTGGTGCAAACCACGCGCCAGCCAAATGAATTGATCAGGTCAACATAGTCAAAATTTCTGCCCTGAACGAGCAAAAATCGTCCTGACCTGACCAATATTTAAGCACTTTGTTAAATTCTAGAATATGGAGCATCTAGAGCTTGAATAAAGGTGATCTCAACTCTAGAAATTGAATACGGTGACTTTTTGTAAAAGTAACGGAATTGCTTTAAATATGTCCATTAATCTCCATGAGGGCTACTAAATCCATGAGTCAAGTGAACGTAGTCGTGGGCGCACAATGGGGCGACGAAGGCAAGGGCAAATGGGTCGACGTTTTTGCCGAGAAAACTGACGTCGTTGTTAGATATCAGGGCGGTAACAATGCAGGCCATACGATATGGATTGGCGGGGTCAAGTATGTACTTCACCAAATCCCAAGTGGGGTTTTTCAAAAAAACCTAATCTCCGCGATGGCTGCTGGTGTCGTCATACATCCTGTCGGCTTGGTCAATGAAATCACAAAAATGACAGCCGCTACCAGTGATACCCGGGTCATTCCAGTCAAGATTACACCCGAAAACCTGTGGATTTCAGCCCGTGCACATGTCATCACTCCCTGGCACATTCACCTCGATGGAGCCCGCGAATCAAAGTCCTCGACTCCCATCGGTACTACAAAACGCGGGATCGGTCCCACCTACTCCGAAAAAGCAAGTCGAACGGGCTTGCGGATGGGGCACTATGTTAATGACAAAGCAAGGACCGTCTGGATTGAGGATATGGCGGCATCAGATCCTGCTTTTAAAAAACATTATGAATCAGAAAAAACAACCTGGGATGAATTTCACAACTCGGCGCAAAAAATCGCACCCTTTGTTTGTGACGCAGAGACAAGACTTAGAAAAGCACTGATGGCGGGAAAAAGTCTATTACTTGAGGGTGCTCAAGGCACTCTACTTGACTTAGATCATGGGACGTATCCTTTTGTAACATCTAGTAGCACAGCAGCTGCAGGTGCATGCAGCAGTATTGGTCTTTCCCCCAAAGCGATCACTAACGTCTACGGCATTGCTAAGGCCTACGTCACCCGAGTCGGCAGTGGTCCGTTTCCAACTGAATTACACGATGATGTCGGTGCAGATATCGCTAAAAAAGGTAATGAATTTGGAGCGACAACTGGCAGACCTAGACGGTGCGGGTGGTTTGATGCCGTTGCATTTCGATATAGTGCTGCCGTTAATGGATTTGATGGCGTCATTATCAACAAAATGGATATTTTGACGGGCTTGCGCGAACTAAAGATATGCGTCAAATACAGGCACCCCGAGCTTGGTGAAATCGAAGACTTCCCCTGGGATGCCAATGTTTTGGCAAAATGCGAACCCGTCTACGTCACGCTACCTGGATGGTCGGAAGACATTCCCAAATCAGGATCCATCGATCAAATCCCTGAGAATGCGAAAAACTATCTTCTGGCCTTGGAGCGCCACACAAATACTCGCATCAAATGGGTCGGTACGGGACCCGGCCGCGAAGAAATGCTTACACGCTAACAATCTCTAACTTTAATTTATTTAATTGATCTGCATCAAAGGGGCTGACCCAGCTTGGCCGGAGCCGAACTTCGACCGATAATACCAGTCAGCAAAAACAGAGTTAGCGCATAAGGCAGAACCTGAACTAACTGATTTGGCAGAGCGCCAAATATCGGCAGTGAGGCTCCCTGTAGACGCATTTGAAGAACATCTGATGCGCCAAACAAGAGACATGCAAAAACAGTTTCAATGGGACGCCATTTGCCGAGTATCAGCGCCGCCAACGCCATAAAACCTCGGCCTGCGGTCATGTTACGGGTATAACTCGACGAAAGACACACTGAGAGAGCAGCTCCACCCATCGCTGCAAGAACACCGCTCGCGCAAACCGCAAACCAGCGAATACGAAACACACTGACTCCGACCGATTGAAGAGCGTCCGGGTTCTCGCCGGCGAACGTTAGCCAAAGGCCGAGTGCTGTGCGACGAACTAAAAAAGTAGTGAAAACAATGGCGCCAAGGGCCAAAACAATCGGAAACCAGCTAGGTAAACGTACACTGATGTCCAGAGAAGGTGTTGATGCGCTCGAACCGAATACAGCCTTTGAGATAACGGGTATGCCGCCCCACGCTAACATATTAATAACCGTCCCTGCAATGATCTGGTCAACCCTCAATCCAATGACAAGAAAGCCGTAGAACAATGCGCAGAGTAAACCCACTAGAATCGCAAACACCAATCCGTAAGCGCCAGACCCAACCAAACTAGCAAAAGACGCCGCGGAAAAGGCGCCAGCCAGCATAAATCCCTCCAAGGATATCTGGATGACACCACTACGCTCACTGTATAAGCCGGCCAAAGCGGCCAAAAGCAGTGGCGCACTAAATCTCAACACGGAGAGCAACAAGTCTAAAAAAGCAGAAAATTCATTCATGATTGAAGCCCAATCGAAAATTTAGTTCTAAACCAACGCACAAAAGGCGGCACCGACACAACCGAAAGGACTATAAGTGCCTCAATAACTTGAGCCACATCTCGCCCAACTTTTGTTGATTCAATTTCTAGCAGCATCGCACCATGATGAAGCACCGCAAATAAGATGGCAGCTAAAACTATTCCAAGTGGCCGGCCACGTCCAAGCAACGCTACAGGGATACCAAGAAAACCAAAACCATCACTAATTTCAAGGCGAAACCGCCAGGACTCGCCAAGCACCATCACCGCCCCAGCAACTCCGCAAATTGAACTGCCAACAGTAAAAACCCAAAACATGGATTTATTTGCATTATACCCCGCCCTGGCAGCTGCCGCGGGAGACTGCCGAATGGCTTTGACTTGAAAACCCCAACGCGTCTTATCCAGAAAAAGCCAAAACACGATCGTTACACATAGCGCAACTAATCCGACCATCGTCGCAGGCGCCCCGTCAAATATTGAAAATCTTAAAAGCTGGTAGTTTGAACTGATTGTTTTTGTCTCTGGAATTTGGCTGTCATCGGCTTGAAAAAAAGCCACGACGAGCCAGCTAGTAAGACCGGCAGCAATGAAGTTTAACATAATACTACTAATGACCTCATGACCGCCTTTAAAAGACCGAATCGCAGCCGAAATAGAACCCCAGAGTCCTGAAGCCAAAATGCCAGCAGATATAGCTGCCAAAACTGCAAAACCATTGGGCCAGCCTGACGGACCGTAAGCACCAACTAAACCTGCAGCAAATGCCCCCATAAGAGTTTGCCCCTCTGCGCCTATATTGAAATTTCCAATCTGCAGCGGCACAGCCACGGCAAGACCCGTGCAAATCAAAATAGTCGCAAAATAAATAACCATCCCAACATCATACGCAGTGCCAAATGCGCCGTCTAAAATAACCTTAATGACGTGCACGGGGCTCTCACCCACACTCCATGCTACAAGCCCGCCGCAGCCAAGCCCAATAATTAACGCCGAGCAGATCCACAGTAACTCAACAAGAAAAACTGAAAACAGACTACTGTTCAGACTTGTACGACTCAAGATGGGTTACCTCCACCCATAGCGCGTCCGATGGAGTTCTCAGAAAAATCACCGCGTTTGAATTCGGCAACTATAGACTTCTGAAACATTACGTAAATTCGGTCTGATAGAGACATTAGCTCGTCTAATTGCGATGAAATGAGTAGGATTGCAGCGCCTTCATCCCTAAACTTGAGGATCTCGCGATGTATTCGCTCAATTGAGCCCACATCAACCCCCCGAGTGGGCTCACCGCAAATAATCAGCTTTGGCCTCCTAGTAAGTTCTCGAGCCATCACAAATTTCTGCTGATTACCACCAGAAAAACTTTTTATAGCTCGATCGGGATCGCACGGACGAACATCAAATTCCTCTAGCCTAGGCGGTAACTTAGACCTTGCCTCACTACGACGAAGAATTAAATTCGCCGGAAACGACAACGCCGCGAACTCGTGATCATGCCCAAGAATGTCATTCTCAACGAGATTCTCTTGCAGCAAAACCGCCTCCGAAAGGCGGTCAGACGGTATTATTGCAACTGGGCTTCGTCGAAATGCTGCTGCAGACATTCCGCCTGCGTCCTTTTGGAATAGTTTAAGCCACCCGCTATCAATGTGGTTTTTTCTTCGATACTCAAGGGGTCCACATAAAAGATTAACCAATTCAAGCTGTCCACTACCTTCAACACCTGCCAAACCAACGACTTCATGGCTATTCACACTCAAATTAATATTGTCCAGAAGTTTCATACTTGTTCTCGAACGCGCTGACAGTTTCTCTATTTGTATAACCATCTCATTGGACGCAAAAGACCCCCGGGGTAAATGTTCTGACACGACATGTCGCCCCACCATGCGGTCTGCCATATCCTGAACCGTCGTGTCAGAAACGTCGCGCGTCTCAATCGATCGGCCTCGTCTCATAATTGTGACCCGATCGGCCACATGTTTTACTTCTTTTAACTTGTGAGTTATGACAATGATTGTTTTGCCACGCCCAGCTAATTTTCTTAAAAGATCTAGAAATTTTTCTGTTTCAAGCGGCGATAAAACAGCCGTAGGCTCATCAAATATCATGATATCGGCGCCTGCCCATACCAGCTTTATAATCTCTAGCTGCTGCTGAACGCCTACCGGCAAATCACTTACGAGACAACTCCAAGGAATGGCAAAGCCAAGCTCCTCACACAAAGCTTCAAGACCCTTCGTTGCAGCAGCCCGGTCTATAACTCCTAAACCTGGAAGAGGTCCTCTCTCGTGACGATGAGTATTATCTGAATGACTACGAAATTCATTCCCTAATAAGACGTTGTCCAAAGCGGAATGAGAAAGCGACAACATGAAATGCTGATGCACCATTCCAACGCGGTGATCCAGCGCGCCCTTAGGACCAGACCAGGGTTTTGGCAATCCGTTGAATAAAATCTCGCCGTTTGTCGGTTTTTCGAGGCCAAAAAGGAGCTTCATGGCCGTAGTTTTGCCAGCGCCATTCTCGCCGACGATCGCATGGATTTCCCCCTTAACAACCCGAAAACACAAATTATCGTTAGCTAATACGTCGCCGTATCTCTTCGTGACATTTTTAAACTCAATAATAGAGAGCTCGCCTTTATTTGGGGAACCGGTCATCTCGCTTTACTTCTCTCGTAAATAATAATCAGGAACCTTAATTGTACCTTTGATAATCCCAGATTTAATCAAGTCAGCCTGCCGCAGCATGGCTTCGTTCAGTAAACCCTTGTTATTTTGATCGACAGCCATCTCTATACCCCCTGTAGCAAATCCATGAAATACGGTTTCGCCTAAAGCTAAGGTCTTTTCAACGGCCGATTTGATGGCGTTAAATACAGCCACGTCTACGGACTTAACTAAACTAGTCAAAACTCTACCAGGTTTAACACCGTTCTGATTACTATCAACACCGATCGCTAAGAATTTTTTTTCTTCGGCTGCATCAAATAAGCCAGCGCCCGACGATCCTGCCGCATGAAATATGACGTCCGCGCCAACAGCGTTCTGAAGTAATGCCAACTCTTTGGCTTTTGGTGGATTATTAAAGGCATCTCCCGTGATTCCGATATAGGCGGACTGAACTTTAATAGTCGGTACGGAATATCTGGCACCCGCCTCGTAACCTAATGCAAACCGCCGAATCAATGGGATATCCATACCCCCAATAAAACCAATATTTTTTTTCGTAGAGGCTAGCGCTGCCATGGCACCGACAAGAAACGACCCCTCATGTTCCGCGAACATGACGGACGTTACATTTGGCTGTTTAATCTCGCTATCGATAATCACAAACGAGCGACTAGGAAATGCTGGTGCTACCCGCTTTACAGCGCCAGCATGACTAAACCCCACTGCAATAACCAAATCAAACCGTCTCCCAGCCAGAGCCCTCATCATGCTTTCTGACGATGCGGCGTCCTTTACCTCGACGGTCTTTACAATCACATTCAGTTGACGTTCTGCCCGCTGAGCTCCACGAAAAGCAGATGCATTAAAACTTTGATCATCTTTTCCTGCTTTATCAAGCACCAATCCGACCTTAAAGCCTTCCGAATAGGCCCAGTTCGAGATTGAAAGGACAGCAAAAAGCAAAGAAAATATTCTAAAAAATAACGTCAAAAACACCACCACGATTCTGATCTGTAGAGGCTTAAACAAGGCTCCACCGTACCATGTGTGGTCTGCCAGAATCAACGCGCGAGCGTCACAGCCTTATCGCTCTCGATCTGCATGCGAATACCGCCCGCCAAATTTGTCTGCCCCTTGGCCAAAGATGGCTGTATGGCGATCGTCGATAAACCTTTAAAACTATATAAAAATGGTTCGCTCGGATTGACGGTCACATACTTTACGCGTTCCTGATTTTTATCGAATATTGCCAACTTAATGGGCGCAGCGAATGTGGACCCGTTTCCTATGGGTGTTATTCGGATAGTCTGCGGCGAGTCTGTGCTGGTAACCTTGATTCTAGCGCCCAAAGGTGCCGTTGTTCTTGCGGTCGGAGGAATCGTAACCTCTGAGCCAATCGGCATCTGCTCAACCGGGAACTGAGCAGCACAAAGCACGTTTGCATCCATGGAGCTGGCAACAACACTGGCCGCCATAAGCAGCCTTTGATATAGACTTTTCACAAGCACCTCGCAGGCGAAAGTTGCTCTTCTATTGTCCAACACCTGCCAAAGTAAGTTCAAGCTCTTGGCGGCTACTTGCATAAATTAGGGCATCCGCCCTTGACACCATCTCATTTGTTACAAGGCTGGCTAGCGAATCATCAAAGGTTTGCATGCCATAAGAGTCACGCCCATCCTTGATCAGCTGTCTAATTCCAGAAAAACCAGCACCCTCTAGGATCAACTCTTTAATTGCGCCGCTGACAATCATGATTTCAACGGAAGCCACCATCCCCCGACCATCAGCCCTGGGAACTAACCGCTGACTAATCACGGCTTTGAGCGTTCGAGCAATCGAGTGGCGGATATTGTCTGCCGCTGGTCCAGAAAACATACCGGTCAGGCGCCCGAGAGACTCCACCGCATCCGACGTATGAAGAGTCGATAATACCAAATGCCCGGTTTCTGCCGCCCTAAGCGCTGTCTCTACCGTCTCCCGATCGCGCATCTCGCCTATCATGATCACATCTGGATTTTGTCGCATAGCAGCTCTCAAAGCTGTTTCAAACGACTCTGTATCCAGGCCGATCTCTCTCTGTTCCACAACCGACAACTCGTCTCGAATCAGATATTCGATAGGATCCTCGATCGTCAAAATATGTGCAGCTCGAGTACGATTAATACGATCGATCATCGCTGCAAGTGTCGTGCTCTTGCCGCTACCGGTAACCCCTGTTACAAGAATTAGACCTCGGGCCTCTTTTGTAAGGTTGGTAATAACGGCTGGTAAATGAAGCTCGTCCAGGCTTCTAATGTGCCCGAGGACCACACGAGCAACGACCGTAATGAGGCCGCGTTGCATAAACGCATTTACCCGAAATCGGTTTCCTTCCGGTGTTTGATAGGCAAAATCTCTTTCCTTTCGGAGGTCTCTCTTACTTTCTGGAAGGAGTTTTTGTAGCCATGTCAACATCAGCTCGGGCGTTATAACAGCCCCGTTTTCTGGCGCCACAAGCTCACCACGGTAGCGAAAGCGAGGCAAGCACCCCGTTTTCAACACAACATCCGAAGCACCGCCTCGAACAGCCGCAGACAAAATTTGATCAAGCTGCATATAATGAGGCCTCAACGCAGTTTCAATAGAAGCACCATAAGCGTTAACGTCACTGCCATTTGGATTAAACTAAACCTTACGAGCACCTGGGGGGTGCTCCAGTTCATATTTTTTCGAACGTGATCGTGTAATGGAAAACGAATATTCTTGAAAATCGATATTTTAAAAAACCGAAGAAGCGCGACTTTAACGAGTCCGGTGCCGCCATTAACGAGAAGAACGCCTGCAACCACTAAAGCCAGAAATGGATTACCGCACTTCAAGACCAAAACACCTAGAAGAAAACCAATGGCCCGCGATCCTGCATCTCCCATGAGCAGCGAGCTAGGATGAGCATTATGCCAAAGATACCCTCCCAATGTACCGGCCACTGAGAGGGCCAAAATCCCATAGGTAGCGCCGTCTTTGTAGTGGGGAACCAACAAGTAACTGGACATCTCCACATGCCCTAGAACGAAGTACAGGAGTCCGCCTAAGCTTAAAAAAGCAATACCACTTAATGTTCCGCTCAAACCGTCAACGCCATCACTACAGTTGGTCGCGTTGATAGCTGTCCAAATCCACACGACGGCCAACGGTATCGAAATTGCTGGTGACAACAAAAGCTTGACCTTGGTGAAGGGCAACCATATCTCCGTGGGCTCGAGCCCCCCCAATAACAGAGCAGCAGCTACTCCGATAATCAAATCGATAGCGCCTTTTAAATACTCCCCCCAAGCGTCAGAGGCTTTATCGTCAAGAAAGCCGAAAACGCTAGCAACCAGCGTCAAAACCAAGATCCCGAAAACCTCTAGCGATAGTGGCAAGACAAAAAGCTGCACGGCTAGAAAAAGGGGTATAAAGACAATACCGGCACCAGTTGGTTTACCCTGCGAAAGCAACGCCTCGACAGCATGTGCTCGGCCCCGGTCACGTGGGCAATACCTTTCTGCTAACCGCGGTAACAATCTCCATGTCAGCAAACCACAGGCCACGAACCCGAGCCCCCCAAGAAAAAAATGGGATGCGAGAAGCCGAAAAGGCCCCCAAAAGTTTTCGAGAACCGTACCCAACCAGTAAAGCATGCCTATGATCCCTCGAAGGCGACAGAAGATAACCTGCCGAAATTATACCTTACTTCCGTTCAAAGACGCAAAAAATGCAATTCTGCTGTTTATTTTGGCAAAATAATGGGACAGAGCACTAGAAGCTGTAGCTTGCTGATATGCTCATGGAATACGAACTGATCTGACTCCAGTTTTCTTTTAGCATCTTTAATTTAAAATCTGGATTTCCAACCTTTAAAGCACGGTCTGAGTAATCGTAAGACGCGCTCGCGCTGACGAAACTTACTGGCGAATACTTCACTTTTACGGCGTATTTCATTGCTGACCCCGATGCTATAACTTCAGCGGGGCCTTCCGATGTTGTGCTACTTTTCGCCACTGGCACACTATCAATCTGAATAGCGCTAGCTGCAAGCGATGCGGATAGTCCAATATCGAGAGTATATGTAAGCTCGCCCCTTAAGGACGTCTCCGAGAGGCTCGTTGAAGCCGCGGTTAGTGGTAGCCGCTCCTTGTCAAATTTAGCAACTCCAAGTTCCAGATCAAAATCATCCAAATCCCGAGTAAATGATAGATCCAAATCAGTCTGCGACTTAATACCACCGCTGACCGGATCATTTGTGGTCAAAGACCCCGTGAACGACGTAGTCCCAATATCGCCAGCGTTTGAAAGAGAGATTTTACTAGTGGACGAACCAGATTTGGAGCTTGAGCCTTTTGTTTTACTCGAAGAAACACTGTGGTTTAGCGAGAAGTCCATAGAATCAAAGTCACCAGAAATTTTACCACCTATGGTCTCATCCGTACTTTCACTCTTAGATGTACTTTTGCTTGTTGTGTTTACCAAATCGTAACTGGCGCTTACGTCAACCGCATCTGTCACTGGAACCAGGCCGGCAAGCGAGATAGCCATTTTGGTCTTTTCTTTTCTTGAATCAGAGCGTGTCACTTGATTTTGAACGTTCGATGGATCGTCCTCAGGGGCGACCAGCTTGGACGTTGACGTTCGGCTATCTGATGACGAGTGGGATGGATTAAACCCCAACTCAATTTCCGGCTGACCACCAAATGACCTAGGCTCACCAAGATATTTCAAGCCAAGGTCAAAACCCACTTGGAAATTCACACTATCACTTTGATCGCGATTGTAACCGTTGTAATCTTTTGCTTCCGAACTAATTGCGTATTCACCGCTGGGTGTAAAAACAAATAAAGCCCCCGATTTCGGTGGTTCCTCCTTGGGCGGAGGCTTTTTCCCTGGCACGCCGCCCGGCAGCAACGGAGTTGGCTGAATAGCCTCAATCGTAGGAGAAATAACTGGCGCAGACCGAATGACGTAGTAATTTGGGCCGCCGCTGACTGGGCCTTGGAGTCTTTGCTGCCTCAAGTTTCTGATTGTCGACAATAGCTGTCTTCGTGTTGCCTTCAACGAGGCCGGGATTTTCTTTGCTGATCTCAAAGCTGTGCTAGCCTTTTCATAAAATTGCAACTGCATGTATGCAACACCCACGTAATATAGTGCAACATCTCTATATGGATGATCAGGTGGAATAAGTCGATAAACCCTAACGGCATCTGCGTACCGCTTCACGTCAACCATTGTAAATAAATAATCGACAGCCGCGTCCCTGGGAAGCTCGTTGACGGGTACTGATCTAAAAAGTTTTGACGCTCGAGCGGAATTGCCAAGCCTATAGTAGCTCTGGGCGACCAAGACTGTCGGAAGCTTGCTTGCCGAAGTCCGTCGCTGCGCAGCGGCAGCATATTGAATCGCCTCAGCAAATTTTCCCGCAGCAAAATATTCTTTGGCCTTTTGATAAAGGCCGGAGGCCGTGAGCTTTTTATCTAAAGATGGCTTGGCTGTATTCCTACTAGAACCACGAACCGGACTTTTACTTACTTGCGATGCCTTTTCATTACGCCCGGCACTTTTGACTTGCCTATCCTTGTTGTTAGCGAAAACTATTTCTGGGCATGAAAAACATAGAATTGCAAAAAAAGTAAATCGGCGTGTTAACCCGTGCTCAAAAGCCGTCCGATAAAATTTTCTGACCGCCTGCACCATCCTGGATCGCCTTCAAAGTCATCCTGACTTCGCAAAACTATTTTAAACAATCATTTAAATTTCAAATCGGGATAGTCTTGCTCAAACTTGGACAATGCTTGAGACGGACTATCACCTGACGCAAGATAGCTCACCATTTTCATTTCAGGCCCCAAATCAAATCGCCCCATAACATCTTCCGTCTGAAATTTTGCCGCTAATGATTGAAATCTTTGGCTCAATTGCTGTTTGTCAATCTGAACATCCGCCGACTGAAACGCTATCCTTAAAACCGCAAAGCTGATGCGCTCATCAAAGAGAGGCTTAAACTGTGGATCTAATCCATTGATACATAAATTTAAGTCCTCAACCCGGGCTTGCGCTTCAAGGCATGAAAGTCTTGATAAAATCCCCGCAACGGGAACCTGGGTTGCTCTGCCGTTATTAATAACTTCAATCTGAGATTTCAGCCTATTTAAGACCATGTCAGAAACACCCTCTGGCATATCTACCGAAACATCTGTATCCGACTTGACCCCTGACGCCATTGATCGCATCGCCGTGAAAGCGGTCATCATGCAGCCCTCGAGATAGTTTCTCGGACGACTCCAGCCTTTCTGAGGCCGCCTACGCACCCATTCTGGATCCATGGCCAACAGTTTTGTCCAAGGATTTTTTTGAAGAGACTTCCCTTGTACGAACGTGATGTTTTGATCAGACGATTCTCTCCACTTGCGCTTCCAAAACTCAACCGAACACTCTTGTGGTGCAGCCAGGGGCGCATCCCCACGTAGGAGTTTTTGGGATATACCTTCAATTGCGCCAGTCGTAAAATAGGCATACATTCGCAGATAATTTAACCATATGGGTTGTTGCTTTTGTGATTTAACGAGCTTGCCCGCCTGGGGGATCACCTTTAAACCCATGATGTTTAAAAATTCAGACGGATCTTGTTTTTGAGCCGCTAGGGCCACGTCATCAACACTTGGATACTCGTCACGCTGCATCAGAATGAAAACGCTCACAGCGATTGAAACTACAATGGTTAAAAGCGCTACAATTTTTTTTGTCTTGGATTGGCGATTTCGTTGCTCCATATAGGTGTGAAAATCGTTACGGGATCGCCGCTGCTCATCAAGATTCTTTTTTTGATCTTTCCTAGAGTCTTTTCGCGAAATTACTTTTGCGTGACCAGTGTTTTCACGCCAGGACAGCGGAAGCTCTTCACCAAATATTTTTGCAAGTTCTGGATAGTGTTTTAGCAACTCTTCTTTTCTGTCCAATACAACCCACGGTCCACAATGGCCAGAAACTTCGTCTTGCATTCCAAATTCGAGGCGATCAAACCTTTGTTTGAATTCCGATGCTGTCATTGGCCCGAGAAACTCTCGGCACTCACGTCTGATAAGATAATAACGAGTACGGGACACGGTCATTTCCTCACTTCGCAAAGTAAAACAGTGATATTGTCCCGCCCACCGGCAGCGTTTGCCGCAGCAATCAATTGTGCAGGTAAGTCGTCGATTTTGGGCTGGCTCTTCTTAACAATGCTTGCTATCTCCTGATCTGAAATCATCCCACTAAGACCATCTGAGCACGTTACAAAAATCTGACCAGGCTGAATGTCAAACTCATAGATGTCAACTTCGCAGTTTGGGCCCAGCCCTAGACCTTTTACCAACGCTTCATCCCGTGCACCTGGAATTATTTGGTGAGGCCTCAACCAGCCCCTCTCCGCGAAAGTGCCCACATTATGGTCGATCGTTAATTGAAATATATTGCCGTCCTGATACAGATAGGTCCGGCTATCGCCGATATGAGCTAGATGAAGCCTGTCCCCAACAAACGCTAAGCAATTGAGGGTTGTGCCCATTCCTGCAATCTCAGGCTCGGATTGGCCACGTGCTAGAATATCGTCATTTAATTGGTCGATCGCGCTTATTAAGAAACTGTTTACCTCGCCATGTCGAATGGACTCCGCCGATTGAAAGGCTTTCTTCATAGACGCCACGGCGATTGATGATGCCACTTCACCACCCTTTCGCCCTCCGATGCCATCTGCGACTACGCCGAGGCCGTGTGCTTCATCAAAATAAATGCTGTCCTGATTTGCTTTGCGCTTACGACCGATATCGGTAGCACCCGCCATGCGAATCCGCATAAGCCCACCCCCATGAGTGTCACGTCAAACATGACGCATGTATCGGACATTTCAGGGAAAGCTTAATATTCATAGCCCCAGATTCAGGGTGACTATCTGAAGCGTGGCCAAAGAGGCCTCGCCTAATGTATAAGGATGATCGTATTTATTTTTATGAAATTTAAAAAGTAGGGCTTAAATGTCAAAGGTTTCAGCTAAATGGTCGCGTTTCGGGACCTCCATATTCAGCTTAATGACACAGGCAGCCAACAAACATGGAGCGGTGAATCTTGCCCAAGGTTTCCCTAATTTTGATGGACCTCATGAGATCAAGCAGGCTGCCATTGATGCTATTCAAGGAAACTTCAACCAATATGCTCCCTCGATAGGAATCCCTCGACTGAGGGAGTTGATCGCCTCAAGGATCAAGAAAACAGCCGGTCTCAACTACGACGCCGACGCTGAGGTCACGATTTTTTCGGGAGCAACTGAGGCGTTATTTTGTGCTTTTCAGGCGTTTTTCGGACCAGGTGACGAGATACTTGCCTTTGCTCCTTTTTTCGATTGTTATCCCGCAGGTGCGTTCTCCGCTGGTGCAAAGCTGGTTGAGATACCACTTCGAGCGCCAGATTGGACCTTTACGCTCCAAAATTTGGAGTCAAAATTAACCAAAAATACCAAAGCTATCCTGATCAACACGCCTCACAACCCAACGGGGCGGGTTTTTTCCCGTGAAGAAATGAGGATATTAGCTGATTTTGTTCAAAAAAATGACTTACTGGCTATGACAGATGAGGTTTACGAAGAGCTTGTCTACGATGACGTAGAATTTACACGGTTTGCGTCGTTACCCGGGATGCGTGAGAGGACTGTAGTTATCTCAAGCACCGCCAAGACCTTCAGTTTCACGGGCTGGAAAGTTGGGTTTGCCTATGCTCCCAAAGAACTGACGTCTGAATTGCGCGCCGTTCACCAATTTACAGTTTTTTGCAGCTCAACCCCCCTCCAAGCGGGGATGTGCCGAGCCTTAGAAATGCCAGACGATTATTACAAACAGCTTCGATCGGACTACACTAAGCGCCGAGACCTTCTTTGTCACGGCTTACAGCAGCTTGGTTTTAAATTCAGGAAACCAGAAGGCACCTACTTCGTCGTAGCCGACTACAGTCACATGTCTAACCTGCCAGATCAAGAATTTGCATTATGGCTAACCGAAGTTAAAAAAGTTGCGGTGATTCCAATTAGCGTCTTCTATGAAAATCCAACCTTGGCCCGTTCGAAACAGAAATTTGTTCGCCTCGCATATTGTAAAGACCTGGAAACTATCAAGGCGGGACTAGCTCATCTATCGAACTGACCAGCGCGATTAATGTCTAAAAGCTCCACCCAACCTGGGTTACCAGCAAAATAATCGCTTCGCTCCTTAGCATGACCCATTGATGCCCAAAGTGCCATCGCTGCCGTCATAAACGCGTGGAAGGACTCAACACTTATAGCAATCTGACTCATGCTATCGTCGTCAAGTTTGACACCGAATGGCTTTAAATCCGCCCGCGATGGCCCTTGTGTCACGTGCTTCAAGATCTCCATTCTGGTACGGAATCCCTGCTCAAAGGCGCGATAACCCCGAACCCAGTCCCTCTGACCATGCAACCCCTCCAACTGCCGCAGGAGAAATGGGACATTAGTCTCCCGTAACTCCAATTCAGGCATAGCAGCCCTCAGCCTGCGCTGCAGAGTTCTAGCGCGAACCACCAAGGGAGCAACATTTGCGCTATAGCTTGGCTCCATGTTTCCAAACTCGCTACCGCGACCATACATGGCGTCCCATAGCCTTAAATTTTGCGGATTGAGTGGTCGTAGCTTATGGCCCCCTTTACGCCCCCGCTTTTGATCGATAGCTAGCATCATGCCGACGGCTACGTCGTCACACCGAACAACACCGGGACAACTAGGACGCTCACATTTTACGCAAGGTGGCTCCGACGTTGGGCAATCCACAAAGACATGGTGCAGCATTGGCGACAGACTCAAAATATCAATTATGCGCTCATCAGAAAATAAGCTGCCAACTGACCCAATCTTCTCATATAATGAGACAAACTTAGCCTCGGAATTGTTTGACGATAGAATCACTACAGCTGATTTCTTCGCATTGGGTCCAGACAGGTGTATGCCCGCAACGAAAACACCTCCAGAGAGGGGAGACTCGGTCCTACGCCGAGCTTTTAGGTCGAGGGGATTTAACATTTTAGCCCGTCCATATAGGATGATTCTTTCTAGTCTGATGCTAACCTGCTGCCTGGCAGGTTACAACGACGCAAAAAGTGCGCCAGATAGCGGTCAAACCCGATCACTCGCTCCCACCAATACCATTCAGGCAGCTAGAGCCGAATTTGCCAAAGAGCAGTGGGATACAGCTATAACCCTTTATCGGCGCCATCTACGGGCTGTACCTAATGACTATCAGGCTTGGAACCAACTTGCCGCAGCGTATTATCATTCAGGACAGGTGAGAAGCGCCCTCAATACGCTGCAACGCATTCAGCGGAACTCCCCCGATCGCTCATTTAATTATTTCTACCAAGGCATGTGTCTCGCTGTTTTAGGCGGAGATAAGAGCGCTCTCAAGCATTGGGAGTTTGCGGCATATTGGCAAGACGAATTTGGCGCCCGCGCCACTTACGAGCTCGGCGCTGCACACTACCGAGCGAGAGATGATGGGAAAGCAAAACAATGGCTTACCACTTATGTTCAAAAATTCCCGCGTGGGCCTGATGTCGCCTCTGCAAAGGAGCTATTAAAATCAATAAATGACGGAGGCAGCCGAATTGACCCCGTCAAGGGATTCGAACGCCCTGACCCGGAGCTGACGGTCTTCAAATACCACCCCTGGTCTCTGTTCAATTCTCCTCATTTTTGGCAGGTCCAAGTACAGTCACGAGGTTTCGAACAGCAAATCTACGAACCCACCACTAGCGAGGGTTTAAAGGAGAATACAATCACCGACTATTCGCTGGGGGTTAAAGCTTCGATTGGTGTGGGCCCGATTCGGCAAAAGGGCGCAACATCCTTCGCAGGTTATACGTACATCCAAGACTGGATCATTCAAATGGAAGCGCTTGAGGGGTTCTTCTCCAGCCTTAATCTAGAACTGCTGCCCATTCGCGGGGATATGATGGAGAGGACTCACCGATTCTTCGGAGATGTCAGAAAGCAATTCTCACCAAATCTATTCGCTGGCGCGTACGCTCGAATCGAATTCTCCCGAGTCGGAAGTAGCTTTTTCCCATCTCCTGATGATTCAAGCCTTAAAGTAGTAACTCCAACTACCGACTCACAGCTTTTAATTCCCTGGGTAGGCTGGACTTGGTCGGAGACTTCACGTTCGCAATTTTCTCTGTATCTTAGGAAAGACATACATCTGCAAAGTTCAGAGCATAGCAATAAAACATTCGACATAAACTTTAACTCTGAGCAGCCAGCTGTCAGTTTTTCACTATCTCACGCGCTGGATTTCCCAGCGCGCGACCTTTACCTAAATCTTGACCTCTTCCACTATGAATTTATTTTTAATGATTACTTCTTGGACTACTCACGCTTGGGCGGAATTGCCGAGGCCCAATATGAAGTGTTTAAGGACTTTGGAGCAAAACTTCTCGTGGGCTTGTATCAAGACGGCTACAAACTCCCGCACATCAGAACAGGAAAGTGCGGCGCGCCAGCAGCCGCAACAAATGAGGAGTCACAAGCCGATGCCACGCGCTCTTCCTGCAGGCGCTCCGATGCTGGCCAGATGCTTCAAGTTGCGTTATACTGGGATAAATCACCGAATTTACGTTTTTCATTTAATGGACTAATGGTTGAAAACAAAAGCAATCAGAAAGTTTTTTCCAAAAGCAAGCTGGTGTACGTTGGCGGCATAAGCTGGGCTTTCCCAGGGACTGTACGAGTGTCCAAGATGACAGAGCGCTTCGCGGACGCGGCCTTTACCAAGGATACTTTTGAATGACAGCTAGCAGCTTACAAAGCGTTTTAATTGAGTGCAAAAGCTCCCGAATACCGGTTTTTATTGCCAGCAGCGGACTCGATATTGCTTTCCAGACAGTTATCAAGGAGCTGCAAGATAACACGATAATTTTAGAGAATAAGGTAAGACCGGAATACATCGCCCGCTTTGCAAGTGGCGGAAAGTTTTTTCTTCAATGCAAAATGCTACGCCTTCAGTCGTCAATCGTCTCACCTCGAGGTACGTTCATGGCTTTCGAGATTGAAGACAATTCAGCTGTTGAAGAAACCCGCCAATCAGAACGATTCATGTTCAGCCCAGAGGAAAAGGTCATTGCGGAAGTCATCAATCCATTCGATAACGAAACAACCCTTCAGCGCAGTGTTATGGACATGTCGGCCACCGGCTTATCTCTTAGAATTAACCATCAGACAAAGCCTTTTAGCCCTGGCGTTTTACTTCCTAATATACGTGTTACGATCGATGGAAAGCTTTGGACGACGGCCTCTGCAGAGGTCGTTTATAACCGGAAATTCCTGGATCTCGAGGGTTCTTTGCGTGTTCAAGTTGGTCTTAAATTTCTGAGCCCACAGAGCGCTAACATCAAGTAGTTAACAAGAGAAGGATTATCCTTGGCTAGCCCATACAGCAAGCTTGAAAAATGGCAACGAATGTACGTCAATCGCTCATTGAATATGGAGCGGATCAAGGCGATCGGCTTTGACATGGATCATACATTGCTCATGTACAACAGAGAGGCATTTGAGTCTCTCGCATTCCGAGAGACGCTTAATAAGTTTATCGAGGCGGGCTACCCTGAAGAGCTGTCTGAACTGCAGTTCAAACCAAACTTCCTGATCCGTGGACTTCTCGTAGACATGGATCGCGGCAACTTACTGAAGGTTGACGGGCATAAGTACGTAAAAACAGCGTTTCATGGGACACGTCTGCTAGACAAAGGCACTCGGCATCAAACGTATAACAGCGAATCATTCAAGGCCCAGGAGTTCCTGAGTGTCGATACATTCTTTGCGTTGAGTGAGGTTCAGCTGTTTGTCGAAATTGTCGACTTCATGGATACTCATCCAAGTAAAATAAAGAAAACATACCGTGAGGTTTACAGTGACCTGCGTAAATTTATTGATCTTAGCCATGCCGACGGCTCAATAAAAAACTTAGTTATGGCAAACCCCGCACAATTTGTTCGTAAAGATAAGTATTTATCGACAGCTCTTATGCGACTTCTTGACGGTGGAAAATCGATATTCTTATTGACAAATTCAGGTTGGGATTACACGAACCGCATGATGAGTTATATTCTTAGCGGAGAGCATGAAGAGTTTCCCGATTGGCAGGACTACTTTGATTACACCATTGTATCATCGGGCAAACCTGGATTTTTTACTGGATCTCAGCCGTTCCTCGAAGTGATGACAGACTCAGGATTACTGAAACCCCATACAGGAACCTTGATCAAAAATAGGGTCTATCAAGGGGGCAACGCGGGCCTTTTTCAAAAAATCACGAAATTTAAGGGCGACGAAATTTTATATGTGGGCGACCACATTTTTGGCGACATCATGCAGTCCAAAGGAAAGCTCAACTGGCGTACGCTTCTAGTCGTAGAAGAGCTCGAGCATGAACTTGAAAACCTTGAAAAAATAAAACCGATTTTTCAAGAAATCCAACACAAGACCCACGAGCGCGAGTCCTTGGATGAAGAAATCCAGAAAACCAGGTCAAAACTCATGTCTGTTCAGAGACATCTAAAGATCTCCCTTCGCGATGGCGATTCAAAGAAAGCCCATCATCTAGAAAAAGAATTGGATAAGTTTGCCTCAAAAATAGATGAGAAATCTCCCATTCTTACCAAGCTCGATAACGATATTAAAGAGTTGCTCGCAAAAAAAGAGGCGTCCCTACACCCCATCTGGGGAGAGCTCATGAAGGTGGGGCTCGAGAGAAGCCGGTTTGCCTACCAGGTCGAGGGGTTTGCTTGCGTCTATACGAGCCGAGTCAGCAATTTACGCTTCTACAGCCCACAAAAGAGATTTTCTAGCTTTCATGACATTTTGCCACACGATCCTTGATGTTTCGTGAATTTCCGTTGTTTTCACTCATTGAATGAATGGGTTGTATTTTTCAATCCGGACGGCTCTATTTTGCCCATTTTACCTTAACCCGCCTAATAGCCAAGTCAGCTTAATTTTTGACAAAACTACGCCGATAAACCCGTGGTGAAAATATGTTTTTGTCAGAACTGACGAGGGAAGAATTTCGATGAGTGGTCAACTCATAGGTCATCGCTACCGCGTACTGCGAAAAATCGGCGAAGGCGGTATGGCCGTCGTACATCTTGCGGTAGACGAAAAGCTCGGACGAGACGTCGCGATAAAAATTTTGCGCGAGCGTTATGAGAATCATGATGAGATTCGGATCAGATTTCAGCACGAAGCACGCGCCATCTCTTCCTTTGACCATCCTAACATCCTAAAAGTTTACGATTTTTCAGGCGAAGAATCGCGTCAACTTTGGATCGTGACGGAGCTCATACACGGAAGAAACCTAGCCCAGATTCTTGAAACTACACCGAGTGGCTGGCTACACCCCGTCATTGCGG
>JBEIGW010000014.1:0-21068 GCA_040381655.1 Deltaproteobacteria bacterium | reverse complement strand
TTTGAAATACTGTTTCTCAGATTATAGAAAATGGGCAAGATAAGTTGTCATTAAACTCATACTTTTCGAGGGCTTAGGGTTTTCTTTGGGGCTTGGTTCTTGGCCCGGTTTGTGCAATAACTGAAGTGCGCACATAGTGTGTGCAAGCAATCAATAATTAATGAATTGGAGTATCCCATGAAACTAGTTCGCGTACTTGTCGCTCTTTCTGCATTTGCTGCTTCAGCTGCTTTGGCCGGTGAGAAAAAACACGCTGGAACACCAAACTGCGAAGTAAAAGGCAAAAAAGTTCACGTTAAGAGCCAAGCTGCTTGTGAAAAGAAAAAAGGCACATGGCTTGAAACTGCTGCTACTGAAGCTGCTGCTCCAGCAGAAGCTGCTCCAGCAGAAGCTGCTCCAGCCGCTGCTCCAGCTGCGAAGTAATTTCATGCCTGCTTAATGCAGGCTTTGGAGTTATCAAGGGATCTTCGGAAACGAAGATCCCTCTTTTTTATTCCTTACTCAGGAATATGCGACCGAGTACTCGACCAGACCAAACCCTGAAGCGCTCAACGTAGGCAAACGCTGCGGGGACCACGATGAGGCTTAGTAGCGTAGAGGAAATCAGGCCTCCTATAACAGCAATTCCCATACCCGTTCTTTGTTTTGATGCCTCGTTAAGCCCGTACGCTACGGGAATCATGCCCGCAATCAATGCAACAGACGTCATTAATATGGGACGCAGCCTAGTTTTACCGGCTTGAATCATCGCTTGATCGAGGGATATGCCTTCCGCGACTTTCTGCGCAGCATAATCGACGAGCAAAATAGAGTTCTTCGTAGCTATTCCAAGAAGAAGAATACATCCAATCATGGCGAATAGATCGAGCGGTGCTTTTGTAATGAGAAGGGCGAAAATGGCCCCGCTAATAGCCAAAGGCAAAACTAGCATGATGGTGAAAGGGGTCACAAAAGATTCGTAAAGTGATGCTAAAACGAAATAGATAAAAATGATGGATAGTAAAACAGCAATTGTCATGTTGACGATCAGTTCCTGAAAGCTTTCCGCTTGCCCGACGAACTGATAGCGCATGCCGGGGCCAAGCTTTATGGTTCCGTCATCAAACAATTGTCGGATGTCGGCCATTGCTTGGCTTAGACCTGGTCCACCCGGCGCCACGTCGGCTGCAATCTGTACATATCGACCGCGATCTTGTCTGTTAATGGTATTGGGGCTTATGGCATCCACGATATTTGCCACGTTGGAGAGTTTTACAGTTCTGAAGTTTATATTTGGGACATAGGTTTCGTTGTAAGCCGACTTTAGATCACGCTGGTCTTCTTGCAACCTAACGCGAATATCATACTCTTTACCATCCTCTCTAAAAACAGCTGGTGTTGCTCCCTCCACTAGCGTCCGAAGCTCAAGTCCTGCAATATTTGGCGCGACTCCAACTTTTTCAGCCGCACTTCGGTCGATTACAAACTGAACTTCGGGCTTCCCTGGCCGATCACTGATGTCCACATCTTTAAGGGCTGGGTGATCTTTTATTTTTGTAAAGAGTTCTCTGGCGACTTTTCCTACGTCTTCAAGGTTATCTCCAACGATATTGACGTTGAATGGTCGCAGCCCAGCCCCAACCTGGTCGAAGTCTTTGACCAAGGGATTAGCATAAGCGAAAGACTTTAAATCCTCCCGGATGGTTTCCTTCATTTGTGAGGTGTTTTTTGAACGTTTTTTTGCCGGAACTAGATGGATATAAAACTCTGCAACATTCGATCGGCCATCACTTGTGCCAACATTCAGTAAACTAACTTCGACCTCGGGGTGACGACGAATGAGCTCATCAACAGATCTTGCGACCTCATCCATTTTCGTCAGGCTGGTACCGGCGGGCATATCAAGACTAACCGCAAATTCGCCAGTATCTTGGGGCGGGAGAAATGTTTTGGCGACCCACTTGGTGGAGTAAATACTGGCAGCGAACAAGCCGATTGCTAGCATGATAATTGTAATAGGCCGTCGCATGGTGAAGCCAAGGACTCGCTCATAGCCAGAATCAAGACTCTGTTGAAACTTTTCAAAAGCATTCAGCATGGGTGAAACGATTGCGCCATAAACCCCCGATTTGACCGGGCTGTGGGATCCCCCAAAGTAAGCTGACATCATCGGCGCAATAGTGAGGGCGTCAAATAGTGAAATGGCCATGGCAAAGCAGATGGTAAGACCGAACTGTTTGAAAAATTGACCGACAATACCCTGAAGAAATCCAATCGGACCAAATACGGCTATAACTGTAAGTGTGGTCGCAATGACCGCCAATGCCACTTCGGACGTACCCTCTATGGCAGCTTGTGTCGCTGATTTCCCCATGGCGCGGTGTCGGAAGATGTTTTCACGGACAACGATAGCGTCATCGACAAGCAGGCCAACAGAAAGACTCAAAGCTAGAAGGGACATAACGTTAATTGAGAAACCAGCCCAACTCATTAGAATAAAAGCGCCGAGCAAAGAGTTGGGTAGAGCTAGTCCTGTTATCAATGTAGACCGCCCACTACCAAGAAAGAAAAATACGACGATGATCGTCAAGATAATTCCGATGATTATGGACTCTTCGACGTCTTTAACGTTGGCGTCAATTTGAAGTGCAGTCTTACGAACTAACTGCAATTTAGGACTCCCAGCCGCGCCCTTAAGTGTCTCTTGGATGCCGGCCAGTTGTTTCTCAAGGCCCTGAGTAACAGCGATAGTGTTTGATCCGGATTGTTTATAGACCATGAGAGCTAGAGTAGAGGAACCGTTGAAATAGGTCCGGTCGGTTTCATCAGTCAGAGAATCCTCGACACTAGCAATATTGGATAGTGTTACCGGCACATCATTACCGATAAAGTTGACTACAACATTTTTAAGATCATCCAGAGATTTAAATTCACCCACCGTGCGGAGTGAGAACTCCTTTTCACCGATATCTTTTCTACCCACTGGGATATTTTGACCGCTGGCTTCTATACGCTGGCTAACGAGGGTAGCAGGAAGCTCGTACTCTTTCAGTTTGCTACGATCGAGATTGACGTGTACTTCTCGCTTTCTGCCGCCCGTAATTGAAACAAGACCAATTTGGGCAACTTGTTCCAATTTTGGTTTGATCTGCTGATCTGCAAGATCGTAAAGCTTCGCCATGGGTAGGTCGGCACTTAGGGAAATCACAGCAATTGGCTGATCAGATGGGGATATCCGCCTAATACTGGGTTCTTTTACATCGGAGGGTAACTTGCGTTTGACGCTGGAGATCCGGTCTCTGACCTGTTGTTCAGCGTACTTGACGTCTGTCTCCAGTGTAAACTCGACAATAACGATACTTGCACCTTCACGACTAACGCTACTGACTTTTTTGATGCCTGAAACAGTCGTGACTTCTTCCTCGATAACTTTTGAAATATTGACTTCAACTTCGTTAGGCCCAGCGCCAGGATAAACCGTCGTGATGGTGACGATTGGGAAGTTGATATCGGGAAATAAATCAACTGGTAGTTTTCGAATTGACAGGAGACCAATGGCGAGCATCATGAGAACAAGGCAGGTCAAGAATACCGGTCGTGTGTTCGAAAGTTCTTCTAGCTTCATCCCACACCTCCCAAGGTCTTGATGCGGGCAAGAATACCCAAGATCTCAGCCTTATTACGTATGACATTTAATTGTGCTGACGCGTAGTCCGTCTCAGCTTGCATGACCTGAAACATGGTTGATCTGCCTCGACTTTGTCGATTTCGTTCGGCATTCAGTTTCTTTAGTTGGGTATTTTCTATTTTCTGTGTCAAACCAAGGCGAGACCGACTTTCCTGGAGTTTTAGATTGAGATCAATCCACTCGCGGTCATTTTCGTAACGTCTCCTTGCAGCGGTAAGTGTCGAAGCTTGGCGCTCTCGACTTACTCCGGCGCGGAGTCGAGAGAACGATTCGCCGCCAAGAACGGCAGAAACCTTAAGACCTAACGCGTACGTTGGATGCTTAGCTTTCAGGGCATTCGAGTTTGCTTTTGAGCTTGATTCGGAGTCCCGGCCATTGAGCGTTCCCGCGGCAAAGATATCAATTGATGGTTGATACTTCGCATTCGATAGATCCGCGACAAGTTCACCTAGTTGAGAGGCTTTTTCCGCGGCTTTGACATCTTCGCGGTCGCTTGTCCGCTTGGGTACCTGCAAATTGCCGAGAAGCTCAGGCGTTAGTTTTGTTAACTCTTCCGCAACATGAGGTTGGGGGTTTCCTCGGATGGTGTTAAATGCGAACGCTGCGGATCGTTCCTCGTCAATGGCCATAGTTAGTTCAATTTGCCTAAGCTCTTGCAGGGCTTCGGCTTGGATGAGATCGGCATCGTCGGCGAGTTCTTTGCCTACGCGACGTTTTGTCCATTCCACAATCTTTTTTACGCGTTCGAGATTGTCTTTTGAGACTCGTAAACTTTCGCGGGCAAGTACCAGTCGCCAATAGGAACCTTCGGCTTCTGCAAGTGTAATTTTTCTCTTAAGCGTCTCATTTAACTCAGTAATTTCTGCTTGACCCTTTTGCAATGCGACGCTTTTTGCGACGTCTCTCCCTAGCGCATTCTTCCAAAGCGGGTGCGATATCTCTAGTGTTGGCGCCGCCTCCCTCCATTCAGGTTCTGGTACGAATTGAGGTGAAGCTCCCAATATTTTTGTGTGGGACGTTCCATAGGTCAGCTTAAAGGCAGTTCCGAAAGACGACATTTTACTAACACCGATCTGACCGCTCACATGGTCGGTCTCGGTGCCGCGCTGAGCCGCAGGTTGCACATCTTTTTTGTCGATGGCGCTTTGTGCGTTGGCAAATAAATTTGGCGCATAGGCCATCTCGGCGTCGACGGCTTTATCTTGGGCGGCGTCTTCGATAAGCTTACCGGCTTTGTAGGTGTCGTTACCTGATTTCACCTGTTCAAGAAAGCTATCCAGACTGAGTGCAGCAGCGGAGACTTGGCCGGTGAAGCAACAAGAAATTACGGCCGCTGTAACCGTTAGAATTTGACTTAATTCAAGCTTTTTACTCATAGTCGACTCCAGTTTTAGAGAACGGAAATAAAAAATAATTCAAAAAAATTAGTAGTATCTATCGATTGGTAACCCCTTCCAAAAAAATTCGGACGAGATAATCTCGAGTCATGGCTCGCACCGATTGATCTCGAATGGATTTCTTGAAAATCTTTGAGCGAATATCATCCGTGCGAATCGTGTGCATCGCTGATCCGATCAGGTGGACTGCCGTCAGGTTTGGATCTGTCCACGAGCTCAAAATTCCACGATCTTTGGCAACGGAGATAAATTTTGTAAGAAGTTCGAATGTCTGCAGAAATGTGCTTTTAAAGGTATCGCCTAAAATATCGAATTCTGCGGTTAGCTCCCGCTGGATTATCGAGAAGACCTCTGGATTTTGGATTCCGTCGAGCATAATCTCATCAATGAACATGCTCAATCGAACGCGAACTTCATCTAAAGAGCTTGGTTTACAGTTTAAAATTTTTTCTGCCATTTGAAGTCGGTGTAATCCAGCTTGAGCAAAACACTCCTTGAATAGCCCCTCTTTGCCACCGAAGTGGTAACTGACAAGGCTTACATTCAACTCGGCATCTCGTGCTATATCGTGCACGCTCGTGGCTTTGTAGCCGTTTTGGCCAAATAACTTCTGAGCGGAGCTGAGAAGAGCGCTACGACTATCGCTGGATTCGTTGCGTGGGCGTGCCAGGATTTTTTTTACTTGGGCCTGTCGCTTTATTTTGGGGGCGGGCATGGTCTACCTTGCGTGATCGGGCTACAATACCAGAGATCTTAACCCGAATCCGGAATTATTCAAACGTTTGTTTAAATTATGCAAACATCTGTCCAACAGGTGTCGTGGCCTTGTTTGGGTGCGCTTGGAGGTTAAATATGGATCATGGAGTGGTTGTCTTAAAACCTGGAAAAGAGCGGGCGGTTCGGCTGGGCCATCCTTGGATTTTTAGTGGAGCTATTGCCAAGGAACCATCGGGGAGCGCTAGCGGCCATCTAGTCGATATTTTGGATTCAAAAAAGACGTTTTTAGCTAGGGGCTATTTTAACCCGCTTTCACAGATCCGTGTTCGTATTTTGACCACAGATCAGACTCAGATGATTGATTCCAAGTTTATAAAAAATAGAATCAGGAACTCTATTGATCGTCGAGCTCGGATATTTGAGGCGGGTCATACCAATTGCGCGCGGTTGGTGGCTCACGAGTCAGATCTATTGCCTGGTTTAATTGTCGATAGATATGGTGATTGGGTTGTCTTTCAAATTGTGACAGCTGGTATGGAGGTTTGGCGCAAAGAGATTATTGAGGCTCTGATCGAGATATGCAAGCCCGTCGGCGTTTACGAGAGAAGTGACGACGCGGTTAGAGATAAGGAAGGGCTTGCAATGCGCAGTGAGCTTGTTTTTGGAAACAGCGACCCTTCGCTGATTCCTGTCGTCGAAAATGGTATGAAACTACTTGTAGATATTAGTCATGGCCACAAAACGGGCTTCTATCTGGACCAAAGAGATAACCGTGCTCTCATTCGCGATTATAGCGCAGGTTTAGCCGTGCTTAATTGTTTCTCGTTTACCGGCGGATTTTCGGTGGCTGCGATGATGGGCGGTGCGAAAAACGTTATTAGTGTTGATGAAAGTACTCCCGCTCTCGATATTGCAGCGCAGAATTTATCTAATAATGGATTCGAAATTCCAAAAGAAAAATTCATAAAAGCGGACGTTTTCCAGTTTCTGCGAAATCTGAAATCGAGCGGTCAAACATTTGATCTTATTGTGCTTGATCCTCCTAAATTCGCCTCGTCTAGTGCGCAGTTAGACCGAGCATGTCGGGGTTATAAAGATCTTAATCTTATAGCCATGCAGTTACTACGCGAGGGGGGTATGCTTGCCACATTTTCCTGTAGTGGTCTCATCAGTCGTGACTTGTTTCAAAAGGTTGTATTCGGAGCTAGTGTTGACGCAGGAGCTCAGATGCAAATAATCAGGCACCTCAGCCAATCAGAGTGTCATCCCACGTTATTGACATTCCCCGAGTCACTCTATCTTAAGGGTTTTCTTCTTCGTAAAATTTAAAATTTTAATTCAATAAAATCAGATGGTTGTAATATTTAATTGAATTCTCTTCAAACAGATGCCGAAGACCCCGGAGTGCGCGTGCTTTGGGCGGTGCTCACTATTCTTTGGAGGAACCCGGTCATGTTTAAGAGGCTTTTATCAATTTGCTACGTATCACTTAACGTGACGGGCTGCGGTTCAGATATGCCTGACTTGGGTGGATCAAAGCGAGGCGATGATGGCAACGCTATTGTCGCTGCAGAAGAATCCGTTTTTGATCTTTCAAAGTGCGGCTTCGATATGAGTAAGCCCAGTTCTGTATTCGAGTCACGACGCTTGAGTATGGTGCCTATGCCCATGACGATGACCACGGGTGAGATTTTTACGTGGCAAGTTCAAACGACTCTGACTGGAAATAGTGTTTTCGAGGAATCATTGACGCGGAGTGTGGGTACTTATTCTGCTCAGTTTTCACCAGCAGTGCAGTCATCTCAAGCCAGCGCGATTCTGGCAAGACATTCTGCCGGCTTTGCAGCGGATCTTTTGCCGCCCGCCGAGAGAGCAAAGATCGGCGAAATCTACCCCGACTGGCGCGGAGTTTTTTGCAGCTTTCAACCTGCGATCGAAATTAATCGCGGTTCCACAGAGAAAGTCTCAATTAGTCTAGACAAACCTTTGCCGCTTGCTCCCGTGCTGAGGGCTGATCTCAATCGTTTACAAGCTGAGATTGGTGTTAAGAGGGTCTGGAAGCAAATCACGGCGAAAGTCACTGACTCCACGGACCCCAACGTGCCGAATGGATCCAGTTGGACGGGGGCTGTCACATCACAGCCCGTTGCGAGCTCGATTGCAATTATGGGCGCTAATGGGAAGACAACCATAAACGCCGAAATGGCAGTTAAGATGTCCTACGATTTCGGTGGTGAGACGGCTAACGACGCCATGGGTCTACCGAAGTCAGTGATTTGGTACATTGACACATCGACAAGATCATTGAAGCTTGTACAGGTCGACTTTGGTGATGGTGTTCTCAAAAATTACTTGCCGTAACTCAATCGCTAGTGAGCAAAATAAAAACCCGCGGGACAAAGATCACGCGGGTTTTTGTTTTTTAAAAACGGCTGTTACTTCTTAAAGTAGGACTTAAGACCTTCTTGGGTGGCCTTCATGGCAGTCTCGCCTTTTTTCCAGTTAGCAGGGCACACTTCACCGTGTGTTTCAGTGTACTGGAGGGCTTCCAGAAGTCGGATCATTTCGTCAACGTTCCTGCCCAAGGGCAAATTGTTGATAGTCTGCTGTTGGACGACGCCGTTTTTATCGATGAGGAACGTTCCCCTAAGGGCAATTCCAGCTTCAGGGATCAAAACATCGTAATCGCGACTGATTGTTTTATGAATATCGGCGATGACGGGATAAGTCACACCTTTAATTCCGCCCTCTGAGCGTGGGGTGTTAAGCCAAGCCATGTGAGAGAAGTGGCTATCGATGGATACGCCTAAAACTTCGCAGTTTAGCTTTTTAAAGGTGTCCAGCTTCTCCTGAAACGCATGAAGTTCCGTTGGACATACAAACGTGAAGTCCAATGGGTAAAAGAACATAACAACGTACTTGCCCTGATAATCACTCAGTTTGACTTCTTTGAAATCACTACCGTTGACGACTGCTGTAGCTTTAAAATCTGGCGCTTTTTTACCGACTAAAACACCCATTATACCCCTCCTGGAATCTAAGTTCTGGGACATAGATGGAAACATATAAGGGCAAGGTCGTCAACTCTTAAGGCTCAAATGAGCGAATACGGTCACTTCTTTGCGATCGTGATACAGCTGTTTGGCTTTAACATGAAGGGTTATGCCTTCTTGTGCACAAGTTTTGCGGAGGTGATCAATGCAATTATAAACCTCTTCAAAGCGCTTCTTCATAGGTAGCTTTAAATTGAAAATAGAAAATCGACAGTAGCCGCGAATAAACCACATCGCAATCAAATCAGATATTCTGGACGGTTGCTCAACGACATCGCAAACAAGCCAGTCAACGGGAGATTGCGGGCGAAATTTAAATGCATCTTCTGTAAGGTGGGTGACAAGACCAGTTTGCATCAACGAGGGCGATATGGAGCCATTATCAACCGCAACAGTACGGATTTTCCGTTTTACAAACTGGTAGGTCCAACCTCCCGGACAAGCGCCTAAATCGACGGCGATCATGCCAGCTCTGAGTAGGCTAGCTGCCTGGAATTCAGGTATGAAAACATGAAAAGCTTCTTCCAGCTTAAGAGTGCTACGGCTAGGTGCATCGCTCGGGAATCTCAACCGCGGTATGCCCATAACCCAAGGACTTGAATTACCAACATCAGAAAAGGCCACCAGCGCTTCTGAGCTTGAAATCAATATAACGTGAGCCCGGGGTAAGTGGGCAGCCCCTTTTCCCTTCGGTAGTAAGCGTGAACGGTTTAGAATATTTTCCAATGGTCTAGTTAAGGACTTACAAAACCGGCTGAGTTCTTTGGATTTGTCCGTATCGGGTGTTTCGATAGACAAACTAGATAGAGCGTTTGCCCCAGTCACCTGTATAAGTCGTTGCGAGATGGTCTCTGCTAACGGTGTGACGCGGTCTCCGTCGGGGAGGTGCACCTTTGACACAACCCATAGCAGTTGCCGTGCAAATATGAGGGACTCAAATTTCAGCGCTTGTCGGGTCTTTTCGTCTGGAATTTTATCGAGCGGACTGATGACGTAGCCGCCATCAACTCCAGGTTTTTCTCTGGCCGCCTCTGATTTGAGACCCAGAGTTTTGAGATAGACGTCTAGCTCCTGATG
The DNA here is from genome assembly GCA_040381655.1 of Deltaproteobacteria bacterium. Classification (GTDB taxonomy): domain Bacteria; phylum Bdellovibrionota_B; class Oligoflexia; order Oligoflexales; family RGVZ01; genus CAMDKS01. Next base: position 11,157 of record JBEIGW010000014.1, on the reverse strand, counting down.
GGCCTCTGATTCGAAGCCCTGGCGAACATGGAGAAATACTGCGTTCACGGTTCGGCCATAAACGGGTAGCGATAGTCGACTATAGGCAGGAAGTTTTCTTTGATGGTTCTGTGATTGACCCAGCGCAGCAGATTGTAGACTGATCCAGCTTTATCGTTGGTGCCGGAAGCCCTTGCACCACCGAACGGTTGCTGGCCAACCACGGCGCCAGTGGGTTTGTCATTAATATAGAAGTTACCGGCGGCGTTCTCTAGGGCTAGACTCATACTGCTAATCGTATGGCGGTCTTTAGCAAAAATAGCGCCAGTCAGTGCATATGGAGTCGCGCTGTCACACAGCTTCAAAGCATGATCAAAATCTTTGTCGTCATAAACAAATACGGTAAGAACTGGGCCAAAAATCTCTTCAACCATGGTTTTTGACTTTGGATCACTCGTCTCAATAACGGTTGGTCTAATGAAAAATCCTTTGGACGAGTCACATTGACCGCCCGCGATGATTTTGCAGGAGTTATCGGCTTTGGCGTGATCAATATAGCCTTTAATTTTGTTGAAAGAACGTTCGTCAATGACGGCACCAACAAAGTTTGTAAAGTCCTCAACATCTCCCATTTTCAGTTCTTCCGTCATGGCGATTAGCTTTTCTTTCACTTTTGGCCAGATAGACTTTGGGATGTAGGCCCTCGAAGCTGCCGAGCATTTTTGTCCCTGATATTCAAACGCGCCTCGCACCAGAGCGACCACGAGCATGTCAACGTCGGCAGAGTGGTGTGCAAAAATAAAGTCTTTTCCGCCAGTTTCGCCAACCAATCGCGGGTAAGCAGCGTAGTTTGAAAGATTTGATCCAACGGTCTCCCAGAGCATATTGAATGTTGCCGTCGAACCTGTGAAGTGGATTCCGGCCAGCTCTTTGTGGCTAATAGCAACTTTTGAAATTTCCGAAGAATTACCCGGTAAAAAATTTATAACTCCTGGGGGTAGGCCGGCCTCTTCGAGAACCTGCATCCCTATCCAAGATGACAGTGTCGCCGTAGCCGCGGGCTTCCAGAGAACAGAACACCCCATTATTGCCGGCGCCGCTGCAAGGTTCACTGAGATAGATGTGAAATTGAAAGGTGCGACCGCGTATACGAATCCCTCAAGTCCTCGCGCGGTTAGGCGGTTCCACTGGCCGGCTGGGGAGTGCGGCTGTTGGCGATAGATCTGTTCCGCGAAGTGAACATTAAATCGAAAAAAATCGATAAGTTCACAGGCACTATCGATTTCGGCCTGATATATCGTCTTGCTTTGACATAGCATAGTCGCGGCATTCATCTTAGCTCGGTATTTTGTAGCGAGTAAGTCTGCGGCTTTAAGGAAAACAGCTGCGCGGTCCTCCCAGGGAAGGGCAGCCCAACTTTTCCTTGCCTTAGCTGACGCGTCAATAGCGAGTGAGGCTTCCTTAGCTGTTGCTCGAGCAGTATGTCCAAGAGTCAATGACTTGTTGTGCGGGCAAACGATTGGCTCTGCGCCGGAAGTAAAGATGTGTTCTCCACCAATCACCAAGGGTATTTTCGCGCCTTGGCTTTTCAGCTCAGACAGCGCTTTTTTGATTTCAAGCTTTTCCGCGGATTTTGGCGCGAAGGATTTGACAGGCTCATTTGTTGGCTGCGGAGTTGAAAATATACCGTTTGACATGGCAACCTCTGTACAGAAAATTGATGAAATCAGGACCCATCTTATAACCTTTTCAAGGTACTTTTCGCAACAAGTCTGCGATTACAGACGGTGTTTTTGGACTTAGCATGATGGAGAAATGGTTCTCTCTGGGAATAATTTGTCGAGTAAATCCGGTTTTTCCCTGCAGATCGTCCAGAAAATTGGCAGTGCCACGTTGGTAGCCTATAAAATCGAGGCTGCCAGCCAGGTAATTAACCGGTACGTTGACCGCAGTAAGCTGGGATTTAGGGTCGATGCGGCGGATAAGCCGACCCGCAATTTGTAGGTAACTCGCTGTCTCGTTATCTTGCAGGCGAATCGGGTATCGCTTTCTTAGGATTGGACCCAAAGCCGGCTGAATTCCAAGTAGCCCATAGTCTGGCAAAGCGGAGCGAAAGGATTTCAGCCAAGGCGTGAAGCTTTCGCAAACCATACCAAGATCACCTTGCAGGATTAGCGGCATACCGATGGTTGATACGCTTTTTACTATTGTTGACTGTTGCGCTGCATAATCTAGAACTAGTACTCCACCAAGACTAAAGCCACACAGATGAATGTCGCAATTGCCATGTCGAATCCATGGAGTGTTTCTGATGATATCCCCAACAAGTGATGATAGGTTTTGCTCCGAAAAGGTGGACGTACCTTCGCGACCATGTCCATCCAGATCCGACGTTATGATATTAAATCCTGCCCGCAAGATGTGCTTGTAAAAACCAATGTTGGGAAAGAACATGTCGTTTCCAAGGCCGTGTAAGAATAGAACAGTCGGCCTAGATTCAACAGAGCGCTTTCCCATCGCAAGTGTGTTGGTAAAACCGTCCGATCGATGCAGTTGGTCCGATTCAAACTCAAATTCGTTTTGTTCAAGGAACTCTTTGAACTTGGCGGAGAATGTATGTCGATGAAAGATGGACAGTTTTGCCTCCTTTAAATGTCGTCAATAGTATGAAAACTCTAGCTTTTTATCTATAAATTGCAAAAAAAATAATGAGTCTCACTAGAGTTTCGCTGTCTGCGGGCCGATAAGTAGAGTATCACCTGGTGTTATTAGCCTTTCGAATGGAGCGGTTTGCAACGTGTCTCAGTCTAATCAAGCGGTAGAATTACCAATTCAGCTCGGACCGTATCGACTCATTCAAGAGGTGGGTGCCGGCGGCGTGGGTCGGGTTTTCCGTGCGATCGACGAGCGTAGCGGCAGAACCGTGGCTGTGAAACTTTTGCACGACTCGCTTTTAAGAGATCCAAAACGGCTAGGCCATTTTCATCGTGAGCTCCTGATTATGGCTAGTTTCAATCATCGTCATATCGTTAGTTACTTAGACTCTTACTTTGATCCACCCAACTGCTATATCGTGACTGAATTTATTGAGGGTTGGTCTGGTTATAATCTATACAAAAAAACAGGACGGATGCCACCCATCGTGGCTCTTTGTGTACTCATCGACATCTTAAAGGGTATCGATTATCTTCACCTTCATAACACAATTCACTCTGACTTATCTGCGGCGAACTACCTGGTCGATATGAATGGTAGGGTAGCACTTACGGATTTTGGTCTGTCGATCAAACAAGAAGTTGAAGATTACAAGAATTACTCGCTGGGCACTCCAGGTTACTATGCGCCGGAGCACATTACGGGCTCGGGCATAAAACCTGAGACAGATCTTTATTGCGCAGGTCTCATCCTTTACGAATTATTGGTGGGACAAAAAGCCGTCGCGGCGACCAAAGACAGTGCGAAAAATCTGGCGGCAATGAAAAAAATCAACTTTGCGATCATTCAGACAAACGATCAAAAGATGACAAAAAGAATCCGATCATTCCTAGAGAAGGCTCTGACATTTAATCCATCGAAGCGATTCGCCGCAGCTGATGAGATGATGTTTGTAGCATATGAAATTGTTAAATTATACAACATTAGATTTGCGCGCTATGCAATACATCAATATCTTGCTGACAAAGGCTTGACCAAGGGCAAATTTAACGGTCCACAACAAAATATCTATCACGGCTTTTGATTCGTGTACTCTGTTATCCACCATTCCCTAAGACCTTTTTCGCAAGGAAGTCGACGATCTGCTTCCGAGAAAACCCCAATGGAGCCATCTGCGCAGACTCGAATGCCACGGAATGATGTAGCTTCAAACCCTGGTATCGTCATTGGCGTGTCACTATTTGAAATAACTGAAACGTTTTTTTGGTTGCGAATTTTTCGTTCAAGAATCAGATCGTTGTCACGCCCACGGGTATAGTCGGAGTCGCGGGTAAATCCCGGCCATTGAACGACGTCAACATTCGGGGCATGAAAACGTATGGTTGATTTTAGCTGGTAGCTATCAACTGCGAGCACCTCGTGTGGCGAATTTATATGAGCCCACTGTGCGAGTGCCAGAAATCCACGCGATTCGAGTAGTAATCGGTTATTCCTATTTTGTGGCAGTATGTCTGGCGTGTATAGAATAATCCCTAAGCCTGTAAAAAGGCTGACATGGAACGCAAGTACTCCAACAATTAGTCTTGGATGAAGTGGTCTGGTTACGGCGATCCATATCGCGAGCCCCATCATATGCATAGCCGGCCAATTTGCCTCAATTTTTGTAACCGGACTCAGTAGTCCGAAAAAGATAAGTGGTACGAGTACGCTCGATCTTATCAGTGTTAGCGACGCTGAGTTTTTGTCTATATTTTTGTGAGGCAAAGGGCGAATTTTCTTTATGAATAAATATATCAAGGCGACCAGCGTATAGGCTCCCCACAGGGCAGCAACGCCTCCAACATAGTCACCGGCATATTGCCAGGCGCGTTCGAGTCGAGATATTTGACGTTTGGGCTTCTTGATTGTCTCGGCAAAACCCTGCACATCATTCATAGCATTCATGAGCCGATCCTTCGCTGCGTAAGCACTTGAGGCGATGAGGGCTTCATTTGCTCGCGGGAGTTCAGATCGAGAGTAAACTTGTTGGTGGATGGATAAACCATGTCGAAGTTGAAACCGAAAGGTGATCCAATCGTTGTTATACTGCCACCATAAGTGAGGTAGTATCACCAGGAGGCACGCCAAACCCCCAACGTAAGGCCAAATACTCCTCAGCTGCTGACGAGGGCTTCTCAGAAGCGCAATCAGGAACACCGGTCCAATTAGCACCATTGTGTATTTACTTAAAATTCCAAAACCAGTGGCCAATCCAGCGGTGATCCAACGCTTGGGGTTCGCGTGCAGCGCGCAAAATCCCTCGTGAAGTGCCAAGCTCCAGGCGAGCATGAGACCAGCGTCGGGTGTTAGTAGGAATCCGCTGGCTAGTCCGCCGATGGAAGACGTGAACAATGCTGCTGCTGTAGATGCACGACTGGGTAGGATTTTCTTTGCAAGACGCCAAGTTAAGAAAGCTGTTAATACAGCGCAAACCCATACGCCTAAACGTGCGACAAATATGTGATTTGAAAATCGGCTTAAAGCACCGATCCAACTAACTACTGGTGGATGATCGAAAAAACCAAGGCTTGGCCAGTCTTTGGCGCGAGACCAATCAATATAATAAGCCTCATCCGTGACCATCGGAAAGCTGGCGCCCACTACTAAGGAGAATGTCAGCGATGCTAGGACGACCTTGAGCGCCAGATCGCTTTTGCCTGATACCTTGGTCATTAAACGATGTCCTGTTGAATACGGGCGCTGAGATTCGTCTGTCGGGCGGTGCTAATGTTATTTTTGATCGCGAAATTAAGGGCCTTACGAGAGCCGATAAAAATGGCGAGTTTTCTCGCGCGGGTGAGGCCCGTGTATACCAAATTTCTTTGGAGCATCACGTAGTGCTGCATCGACATGGGCAGTATCACCACGGGAAACTCACTGCCTTGGGACTTGTGAATGGTGATGCCGTAAGCAAGTTTAAGGTCGTCAGCCTGTTCTCGGTCATAGGTGACAACTCTATCATCCCCGAAAATAACTTTTGTTTTTCCCCCATCAACATTTGTCGCCAATACGAAGCCAATGTCGCCGTTGAAGACCTGTAAGTCGTAGTTATTGGCAGTTTGAATCACTTTGTCGCCGTCGCGTAGTTCTCCGTCGGTAGCTTTTTGATTGGACTCTCTTATGTGTTCCCGAGGATCAGGATTTAGTATTTTTTGTAGTTCCGCATTGATGTTGATGGTACCCAGGTCGCCCCGGTTCATGGGTGAAAGAATCTGAACATCTCTTGCGGCATCAAAATTATATTTTACAGGTAAGACCTCAGTAACAAGCCTATGAATAACGCCGCGGATTTCGTCTGACGAATCAACGTCTATAAACTGGCAGTCCGTGGGGCTATCTTTGGGAAAAGTCGGGGTAATGCCTTGATTTATTTCGTGTGCATACTTAACGATATTGCTTGCTGAAGCCTGCCTGAATATTTCGTGTAAACGCGCGCATGGAATCCTGCGTGAGTTAATAAGGTCACGCAAAACGTTCCCAGGACCGACAGAGGGTAGCTGGTCTACGTCGCCAATTAGGACTAGTTGGGCATGTTGGGAAACTGCGTTAACCAGATGTGCAGCAAGTCGAACGTCCAGCATCGATGCTTCATCACAGATTACAACATCGGATTTTAGAGGGTTCAGCTCATTTCGTGAGAAGGCGGCATCCGCGGGTTGCCACTCTAAAAGCCTGTGAATAGTCTTTGCTGGTTCAGTGCTAACTTCGCTGAGACGCTGAGCTGCGCGACCCGTAGGAGCGGCTAGTAATACCGATTTTCCCATAGCCTTGAACAGGCGAATGATGGCGTTAGCAGTAGTTGTTTTTCCAACTCCAGGCCCGCCTGTCAGAATAAAAACTTTGCTAGAAGCGGCGCGTCTTACCGCTTGAAACTGAGACTCAGATAGAGGTGTGCTGGAGGCTAAATTATACTTTTCGAGCCAGTGATCTATACGCGATTCGTCGATTTGAAGCTTCTGCTGCATTAGCTTTGCAAGTGCGCGAGATATGTCGATTTCAGCAGTTAAAATATCGGGGCGCCAGAATGTAGTCTCTTTTTCGGAGTCAGTAATTATTTGCTCAGATAACAGAGACCCCGCCTCGCAAAGCGTATTGAGTTGAGACGGTATCAGGTCCTCGAGCTTTTCCAGAGTGAGTCCAAGTGTCGTTAGAAGCTAATCACAAAGCTGTCTTGAAGTCAGAAAACAATGCCCGCGATCTTCGCTCTGTTGCATTTGGTATATAATCGCGGCGCGAACGCGTTCTGGGGAATCTGGGGCTATTCCAATGCTTTTTGCGATACTGTCAGCCTTGATAAAACCGATACCAGCGATATCCACCGCCAGTTGGTAAGGGTTGGCTGAAACTAGCTCGATCGCCTGATCTCCATAAAGCTTTAGTATCTTTTGTGAATAGGCGAGAGAGATGCCATGAGTGTTCAAAAACATCATGACATCAGCGATTGATTTTTGAGCCTTCCAAGATTCGATGATCTCAGCCGCTTTTTTTCGTCCTAATTTTGGAACCTGCAGCAAGCATCCTGGATTTTCGTCCAGAACTTTGAACGTATCCAAGCCAAAATGTTCAACGATTCTTGTGGCCGTCTTTTCACCTATTCCTTTAATAATTCCGGACGCTAGATAGCGCAAAATAGCTGCACGAGTCGTTGGACGAACTGGTACGGCCCGTTCAGCTTTAAACTGCCGGCCATAGGTTTGGTGGCTTGACCATGAACCGACAAGCTGAACGTGCTCCCCCTCTTGAAGAGGCGGCAAACATCCAGTAACTGTGACCAGATTGTGATCATCGATGTTACGAACTTTAAGCACTGTCCAACCATTCTCATCGTTTCGGAATGTGATCCGTTGGACTTCGGCCTGAATCTGCTCCTTGCCGGCTGGCATCCCCGAGGCGTGGTTTAGGGCTAGTGTTGATTGGTTTGTGTGTAAATCCATAGCGGGCATGAGTCTAGCATGTGGATGACTCGGACCACAGCCTTTTATTGGCTGTCAATCAAGTGCCTAAATCTCATTAATTACAGAGGGTTAAGTATTCCAAAAAGTTTGATTTTTAAGAGTTTTGGAGACAGGCCGAAGAGAGGCAGGTCGGTTAGTTTGGGTCCATAAGTTGGGACTAAGAACTTGCCGGCGGTCGTTAACTATAAGCAAGCTTGTGGGAGGACTTAGAATGCGATTTCAGTTTTCATTCAAACACATGGATTCATCCGAAGCCCTAAAAAATTATGCAGAAGTGAAGCTTCGCCAAGAGATTCAGAAATTTGCGACAAAGCCAGTTGATTGCCACCTGACGTTCGCGGTCGATCGGCACAATCATACAACGCACCTTTCATTTAATGGTGGTGATGGATTCATGTTTCAAGTTGATTACACCTGTACAGATATGTATGGCAGCGTCGATCATGTTGTAGACAAGCTAGAAACTCAGCTAAGAAAGCAAAAAGAAAAAATAAAACACCATAAAGGGCAAAAATCTAAGAGAGATCTTGTCAGTGTCGTTGAGCGTAGTTTCGACAACGCAGAAATAGATGCCGCAGATATACTTAAGTTTGAAGCTGCAAAGAAAAAGGTTTCGGGCGGTTAATAATAAAAGTCACTTGGTAGTCAAACCCCCTCAACCACGATACACGTTGGTTGAGGGGGTTAAAATTGGGCTGCAATAGAGTTCTAGTTGAAATGAGCTGATTTGCCGTTCTTGCCTTGATTGCTGCGCGATCATCTGTCTAAAACCGTCGGCAAGGCGAACTTTAACTACCCAATAATACTGATAAAAAATACATAATTAACCGTAACCTCAGGAAAACTCAGGAAATTCCGATAGATCCGTCGAGGGGGCGTTGTGTTTAACAGCTGCTTGTTATCAAGATTATTGCTTGCGACCGCGATCCTGACGTTATCGTCTTGTGGGAACATCGCGCTCATGATGGTTTCGGGCAATGGCACTGAGATTGAAGGTTTGAATGCTACAGGTGACGGTGCGTCGTTTGCCGAAAGGTGCGGGGCCAAGGCATCGCAATTGTCGGATCCTAGTTTTGTCGTCGTGGACCAAAAACTACGTTCGTCACCGATCGTGGTTAAGTCGTCGCGTGGTGGAATAAACGTAGAAGTGACACTTCAAGGAGACCTTCGGGTTCGTGCTACAGCTGGTTTATCGACTCAAGAGACTAATGTAAAAGTCGTAAAACTTGTGGCAGATGATCAAACGCCAGACCATCCGGAAGGCCTATTTTCTAAAGCTGAGGCTGAGAAGGCTGCCGCGGAAAATAGCCAGCGCCTTACGTCATGGGGAATGAGCTCTGGTCTATTACTCCTTCTCCAGAAGACAGACCCAAATTTTAAGAATGTTCTGTGTTCCGTTGGTTTTACGTCAAAGCAAAAACTCGAATCAATCACCGGAAATGGTCTTGTTACGTTCGAACCAGGTTTGCCTACATCCGTGAACCCAAAGGCAGCCGCTGCGACTCTCGAGTCTGAATTAGGTGACAGTCGTAGTTTTTCTGCGATAGCCACCATTAAACAAGCCGCTAAAGACTGGGCTGCAGTCGGTACGACGGCAAAAGTGACTGTTACGTTTAAAAAGATCAGCCCGAACGCAAAATCGGTCAATGGAGTGCCCAGTAATGCCCCTGCGATCAACCCCGATGTGGCCTACGAGGCGACCACAGTGGTCGAAGGACAGGACCCAAAAAAGTTTGGATTGTCTCGCCGTCAGGTGTTTTTTCTAAACACTTCTGAACGTCGGTTGGTGGGCGCACTGGATGACTCGGGCCAGCTGAACCCAGCTGATAAAAAGGAATTGCCGCCTAATTTTGCCTATCCCGTGGAAGACTAAGTCAGTTTTTCTGTCTTCGTGATCAATTCGATAGGCAATGATTACCCAGCATTTTTAACAAAATGCCGCGGTAAACTATTATTAGTGGACCGTGGAGGCCTCGGTATTGAAGTCATATTTCAATTTAAATAGCAGATTTAAAAATTCTTTTTGCTTTCAGTTTATTTTTTTATGTTTTGTTATCGCAAATCACGGTTTTGCACAGTCATTTATTTTTCCTGGAGCATCCACAACTTTTGAGTCTGGTCTGTCACAAACCAATACAAGGGGATCGGTAGCACTCGCATCGAATCCGGGAAATGCTCTCCTCACCAAGCGTATTGAAACTTATGCTGATTTGACGATCGTAAATTTTTCTTACACTTATCAGATGCCAGGACGAGCTCCCGCTAAGATTGCGCTGACGGCGCCGCCGGTTAATTTTGGTGCCATGTTTAAGCCCAAGTCGAACATTGCGTTTGGTTTCTTTTTCACCCCGAGGCCTGGCATGGACGCCTTGAAAATAAAAGGAATCCCCTTTGATATGGACCAGGTCGTTCTACCGGTTGATATCGAGCAGAAAAGCTCAACGTTTTTGACGGCATTAGGCGGAGGTGTGAAGGTCAACAAAAGCACCTCGGTTGGTCTGGCATTTCTAGAAAACGCCGAGGATTCACAAATTATTGTCCGAAGAGAAGGCACGACTTCTGATGAAGACGCACTCGTAGGTATGCGATACAGAGGGATCTCAACGCAGGTATTGTTGGGGTTTAGGCACGTTCCAAATTCAAAAACGATCGTTGCAGGCAGTATCAAAACGCCCGTTACTCGCTCTTACAAAGGATCCGAGATCATTCAGGGTGATAAGTATAATTCGATTCGAAAAAAGACTTACAGTCCCGCAGTTTTGTCTCTCGGTTCTGAATATAAACTCGGAGCCCCAATCGCATTTGGGGAGCTTCGATACGAGGCTTGGTCCCAGGGTAAAGACAAAAATAGCTCAGGATTGCCTGGTGCAGCGAAAAGAACGGCATTGAACGATTTATTTATCTTGGTCGCGGGGGGGCGGTTGCGTATGCCTGGCGGGCACTCGGGAAGCGTGTCAATCGGGATTTATCCGCGAAACGTGGGGTTAGGGTCAACGAAAGAAGATATTTCGTCACCCGAGGCCGCTAGCGGTGTTGGATTTGGGGATTTCAACGCATTGGACCGAACCATGTTTTCTGCAGCCTATCGGCTGGCAAAGAAAAAAATGGATCTAACGGCCGGGTTTAATGTGATCAATGGAACACGCAGTGTCTCTGAAGATTATCCAGGGAGTGGTAAGTACACGCTTACGGTGTTCTCAATTGGCGGCGGCGGCAGCTATTATTTTTAGCAAGGGTGTGCCAGCAAGTCTGCTCACTGCGGGAGCATGACTATTGTTGGCATCTTAAATTCTGTATCACCCGATTTTGGAATCGTTTCCTGGGTTATAGCCAAAAACTTTCTATCCTTGTGACTTAAATAAAAAGTAATTCGGTAACAGAATTCATCAAATTCGCCATTCGTTGTCGGAAAATTAGAAAGCACCTCATAAGCAGAATCCGCTTGAATGTTTACGGACTGCTTAGTTAATGGATCTGTAGCTTTTAGCTGAGAATTGACCGGCTTGATTTCCACGGTTCCGTTGGCAGT
>JBEIGW010000013.1:0-21362 GCA_040381655.1 Deltaproteobacteria bacterium | reverse complement strand
TACACCCCGTCATTGCGGCTTCGATCGTCAGAGAAATCTGTAGGGCGTTATCCAGCGCACACGAACACGGTATTATTCACCGCGACGTCAAACCAGAAAACGTCATGATCACCCATCATGGCACTGTAAAGCTCATGGATTTTGGAATCGCTAAAATTCAACGTATCACAAGCATGACCCAGACAGGGATGTTCATGGGATCTCCGAGCTACATGTCGCCCGAGCAAGTCCGAGGGCGAGACGTCGACCCGCGAAGCGATATCTACAGCTTAGGTGTTCTGTTCTACGAGCTAATAACCGGTAAACTCCCGTTCACGGGCTCCTCAACAGCTGATATTGCGATGCGGATATTAAACGGTGATTTCGCGCACCCTAGATTTATTATGGCAGGCGTTCCCGACAGTATCGACCAATGCATCGTTCAATGCATGTCGCTACAACCCGAAAACCGACCACAGTCAATCGAGGCTGTCGGAGAAATCCTCGACAATTTACTTGAGTCATTCGGGATGGATAGCAGCTTGAAAGAATTGGAACGCTGCTTTAAAGATCCGAAAGCTTACGGTGACCGACTTGCAAGAATTCTTCGAGTTTCTGAGGCAAAACACGAAGCAACCGTCCTCATACAAAATCCACAAGCGAACCCAGTCGCGAAGTGGAATGCTGAAGCGATAAAATCGCCCATACCACGGCCTGATATCTCAGGTGAACAATTGTCTTCTGGAACTCAACGTAGGGACCACTTGCTACCTCCTCGCGCTGTTCCTCATTTCACCAAAAGGCAACTAACAGCAGAGGCTATTTCAGCTCACCTCCCCGAGCGGCGCCACCAACAACGCGCAACTGAACCAACAAGGTTGGCCTCTGGGAGTAAGTTTGGACAATATAGCAACAAAGCAATGACCGCTCCAGTTGCGACACCCAGACAAGAGCCCATACGTCACGTTCAAAAAATCACACCACATCCGAACACTCAGATGCTGCGTAACCAGGTTCCACAATTTCGACGGGACATTAGGCCGGCCTCCAGGATCGTGCCGGCGACACCTAAGCGAGCACCGCGAAATGTTGGATACTACGCTCAAGATACGCACTATCCAAATCGTGGATCGGGCGCGTTCTCAAAACTTGTCATCGCCATACTTCTTCTCTCTTCGGCAGCAATTATATGGATGGGTAACAATCGAAATACTGCAACAAAATTTCGTCAAACAATTGCAGCGACAACAAAACAAAAGAAAAATAAAATCGAACGCAAGGGTCCTGAAATTTTACCCGTAGTTGAAAAATCATCAAGCATTGCTCAGGCCCCGACCATGCAAACAGAACTGGCTGACAAAGAAGCCGTGGTCACAAAGTCCAATATCAATAACGATCCATTACCAAAATTCGCCCAAAAACAACGAGCTGCCAAAGACAGCATGACAAATACAAATAAGAAGCGCCTAACGGCAACCAACCAAAATTTTGAAGCATACAAGGACAGCAAGGCGCGATCATCGACGCAGGATTCGCCAGTAAAACCGTTATTAGAATCAAAACCAAAATCAAACAAACTGGAACAGACCGGGCGCCCTATTGCCACAATAACAACTAACGGGAAATCAAGTCTGACAATCCCGGCTGCCAAGATTAGCACATCGACCCAAGAAATTGATAATGCCCTAGAAGACCCCGTTGTGTCTGCTGCTCCGAAATCAGTTAATAAGAGTAACGACTCGACGATGACGCCTGCACCAGATGTAAAAAAGCAAGCGCAGAAAGTTCAAATAAGTGTATCAAGCACTCCAGCAGCTGAGTTGTTTATAAATGGAAGACGTCAAGGGACCACAAACGACGGTGGTTCCTCAAGTCATTGGATTGAGTTAGAAAACGGCAACCATAAAATTGAATTACGACGCGCTGGCTTTGCGGCACGCAAAGAAACAATTGCCGTATCTACAGATCTAAAACAGCGCTTTGGTCCATACGCATTAACCCGAGCAGATATCACAGAGGCTAAGCGTGGTGTTTATAAACTGACGATCTCAACAAACCTTCCGCCGGTAGACGTATCTATTATTAATATAGAGAGCAACGCGAAACAGACTATCAATCTCACGCAACCGTCTAAAACGATAAGTCTTGACAAGGGGATTTATGAGGTGACCATGAGTCGAAAGGGGGACGTCAGGAAACGGAAACTCGATTTTTCGGGCAGTACACAACAACTAACATTCAGTGTGGAATTTAAAGAACCGGGGCAACAGGAATAGAGGACTAAGGATTAAATGTTTGTAAGAAAAGGGAAAATGTTCATAACGCCATTGTCACGCCAGATCGTGTCAATTGTTTGCGTTCTATTGATCATTTTCAGTATTCCACAAACATCCATGGCACAAGCATGGAAGTCCGGACGCTCCTCTCTCATGAAAAATGACTTTACGTCAGCTAAATCTCAACTCTCGAAAGCTCTCAAAACCGCAAAACCTGGTGCGGAGAGAGCCGAAACTTATAAATATTTAGGCGTTGCCCAGTATATGTCGGGCGATAGAAATGGCGCAGTTACATCATTCAAGATGGCAAAGGCAAATAATCCCCGCATAAAACTTACGGCTGCCGAAGTTATTGACGAATCAGTGATACCTGTATTTAACGGCGCGAAAGCCGCATCAGCAGGCGGCGTTCCCAAAAATAGACCTAATAAAATTGCCTCTGGGCGGTCCGCAAAGGCCCCCGCAGTTACACGTCAAAAATCAAAACGAACTCTGTTAAAAGTAATTTCAAACACCCCGACCGCAAGTATCAGTATCGATGGTATCACTTACGGAACAGCCGGGCAGGAAATTGAAGTGCAACCTGGGACGGTCATACTTGAAGTGTCAGCAGCTGGTTTTAAGCAAAAAGCCATCAAAGTCCAGCTTCGCCCCTTAACATCCAGTGTGGTTACAGTAAATTTAGATAAAATTGTCAGGCCAAAACCAAAGCCTCCAGTTGTCGCAAAAAACATACCATTACCAAATACTGGCATGCCCATGCCCGGAGCGCAGCAAGCCAATACGAAAAAAGCGGGTAACAAAGGTGATCTGTTTGGCGATGACCCTATGGCTTATCAGCCTTATGCGCCTGTTCCTCAAGCTCAAGCTCCGGGGGCATACGTGACTCCTCCGCCTGCCCCAACTCAACCGGTTCAGCCGATGCAGGGGTATGGTCAACCACCTGGAATGTATCAACCTATGCCACAGTATTCACCACCGCCAATGGCTGCCTCGCCGTATCCAATTTATCCGCAGTACGCACCCCCTATGCAACCATACGGTATGCCCTATTATCCGCCAGCTCCTTACGGCGGTTATATGGCACCTCCAAATCCTTACGCCTATGCACCGCCGCCACCAGTAGCACCATACGGTGGAGCGCCCGCCGCAGCTGATCCTTACGGCGGATATTTAGGCCCACCGATTGAATCATCCGCAGACTCTGGATCGCCGCCGCTAGCAGACGGACCGACCTCATCCGACGACGGTATGCCTCCAGCCCCTATCGTTGCTAGCAATCCAAAATCCGGAGCAAAAGCGACTGCTCCCGTGGATAATTGCGGAGCCATTCGACTTTTACCGTTCGGAGCTGGCCAATTCTGTAACGGGAGCACGCTAAAAGGAGTCGTGTTCCTGGGTGGCGAGGTCGCTGCTCTCTATTTCTATCGTTCTAATGCAGCCGCTGCCGAAGCCTACCAGAAAAAACTTAACGCCATTCTTGCTCAGCGTGCGGTCGACAAAGAGCCACTCACAGACGAGGCTGAAATCCAAGCTTTTGACGATGAGACTCAGAAAAAGCGAGATCAAGGCAATGCGGCCATCGAAAAAGCAAAGCAAAATTCTCAATATTCAATGGTTTCATTCGTCGGACTTTGGGGTCTTGGCGTCCTAGATGCTTACATAAACAAACCGAAACCTAAAACAAAAAAAGGTAGCAATAGACCACGCATAAATTACTCAATGGATCTTGACTTAGATGTCGCGCCATTGGGAACCTGGGCTATCACCATGCCACAAACGCTTGGGAGCCAGCAGAATATTATCGAAGCAGACTACCTGTTCGGTTATACACCCATTCGCGACCAACAAAGTGATGAATTACGCCATAGCTTAACTTTAGGCGTCAAGATTCAACTATAAACGCCAATGGAAAGACCGATGACCGGAAAAACCAAAACAGGCGACGATGTGAAAGTTATTATAAAACAATGGTGCATCGCGTTGACTGGCGCCGTCGCTACTGGCAAATCGACCGTTGGCAACATACTAAAGTCGATGGGAATGACAGTCATCGATGCTGATCAACTCGCTAGGGATGTTGTACAGCCAGGCCAACCTACTTTAGAAAAAATTAGGGAAGCCTTTGGCGCCGGTATCATCAGCAAAGATGGCATGCTAGATAGGGATAGACTGCGGGATGTCATAATGACCAACCCGTCCGCACGAGAAGCACTGGAGGCTATTATGCATCCAGCTATTCAAGCTCGATTCGAAACCTGCGTGACGACTCAAAAACTTGGTCGGGGTCAGATATTTTTCTACGAGGCCGCCCTGATATTCGAACGCAGCAGAGCCCACTTATTTCGCGAAACGTGGGCGACCACATGCGATGAGCCTTGCCAATTAAAACGGCTACAAGAAAGGTCAAAGCTACCTCGAGAAAAATGTCTCGACATTATTCGAGCCCAATGGTCGGCCGAACGAAAGGCAAAACTCGCGAACCGCTCGATCGACACCCAATGTAGCCCCAATGACCTGACTAAAAAGATTAAAGAACTGGTTAAGGCGACGAACGCCTAACCAGCAGAAAAACCGCTAGTTTTTAGCAAAAAATTCTTGCCTTCAGTTTACCCTGCCCATATAACAAAAGTCCATTAGAGCTCGTTTTTTCAGAGCTTTAATGCCGTCCTTGCCCACAGTTTGAGCACCGGCCTTGATCACCCACTTGACTCGATCTTTCACCAGGGAGAATGCCATGACGACTAACAGAGCTTCCGCACGTTTTGACGCAGTTAGAGTTGCCGGTTCAAGACCGCCACGAGTCTTCAAGAAAACTTATACGCAGCAACACGAAACTGGACTGAAAGCGAGCGAGTATTTCGGCTGTAATACATTCAGCTTTGAGATGATGGAAAGAAAACTACCAGCATCAGACGTATCCACTTTACGAGAATTTGCGACAAGTAATAAGCCACTAACCCTTGAACTTGCAAACAAGGTGGCGGATGCAGCTCGAGAGTGGGCTCTCAGCCGCGGCGCGACTCATTACTGCCACTGGTTCCAGCCTCAAACAGGCGCCACTGCTGAAAAGCATGATGCTTTCTTTAGTTTTGACAAGAGAGGAAATGCTGTCGAGAGATTTACGGGAAAAGAGCTCATCCAATCTGAACCTGATGCAAGTTCATTTCCATCCGGTGGTATGCGCGCAACCTTCGAAGCTCGGGGATACACCGCTTGGGACGCTAGCTCGCCTATGTTTTTAATGGAGAGCGAGAATGGGCTGACGCTCTGTATCCCAAGCCTTTTCATATCCTATAACGGCGAAGCGTTGGATGAAAAAACTCCACTACTAAGATCTCTATCTGCCCTCAACAAGTCTGCGACGGATTCGCTTCGCCTTTTGGGACACGATGTGAAGTATGTCATTGCATCAGCAGGGCCAGAGCAAGAATATTTTGTCTGTGATGAAGCTCTATTCAACTTGCGCCCAGATTTACTATTAGCTGGTCGAACCCTTTTGGGACGAAACCCACCACGAGGCCAGCAATTAGAAGATCATTATTTTGGCTCAATTAAACCGCGCATATTGGCATTCATGATGGAGGCCGAACACGAACTCTACAAATTGGGAGTTCCATGCAAGACGAGGCACAATGAAGTCGCACCAAGCCAATGTGAAATTGCGCCCATTTATGAAAACGCAAACATAGCTGCTGACCACAATCAGCTTGTTCTTGAAGTTTTACGAACTGTAGCAAGACGCCACCAACTTCAGGTCTTATTTCATGAAAAACCATACGCGGGCATTAATGGCAGCGGCAAGCACGTGAACTGGTCGATGGCAGACAATCACGGCCACAACATGCTAGAGCCTGGCGACAACCCCCTAGACAACATACGTTTTCTTTGGTTTTTGGCTGGCACTGTTAAAGCGGTCAACGAATATTCCACCCTACTTCGTATGAGCATCGCCTCGGCCGGTAACGATTTCAGGCTGGGCGCCAATGAGGCGCCACCAGCAATCATCAGCTGTTTTCTTGGCGACACTCTTACCGAAGTGGTTCAAAAACTTACGACTGTTGGATCCGGCAGTAGTCTATCCGATAGAGCGCGAAGCATTAACTTAGATTTAGCCAGGGTCCCCGAGATCGCCAGAGATAATACGGACAGAAATCGCACGTCCCCATTTGCCTTTACAGGAAACAAATTTGAGTTCCGAGCCGTCGGCGCCTCCGCATCCATATCACCAGCCCTAACCTACCTCAATGCAGCAGTGGCAAGTTCGTTGGCTGAAATGAATGAGCAGCTTCGCAAAGTCTCCTCGAAGCCTAGTCAAGAAGACGTCCTTAAATTAATTAGCGAAACTTTAACCGCTAACAAACACGTCTGCTTTGAGGGTAACGGCTACAGCGCAGAATGGCATAAAGAAGCCGAGAAGCGCGGTCTCCCTAACATTAGGACAACGCCGGAGGCTCTAGCGGCAATAAAGTCAACCAAGAATAAAAACATGATGGCCACCTTGGGAGTCCACCGCGGCAGTGAGATTGAAGCTCGCTATAATGTAAAACTTGAGCGATATATTAAGGTCCGCATGATTGAATTGGAGACACTTCAGGAGATGATTTTTAACGAAGTGCTTCCCGCTGCTGTGGCTCATACACGAATTCTTGCCCAGTCCGCTGCTGGACTTAAAACTGCGCTTGGCTCTGTACCGCCAGAGTTTGAGAATCAGCTCAAGTCGGTCACGGAGCTAACATCAAAATTGGCCGCTAGCAAGGATCGACTGGTCAAATTCATGGATCAATGTTCAACGATTCACGAAGAACCCAAGCTTGCTGATAAAATAGCGGCCGAAGGCATGCCGATGATGGACGACATTCGAAAAATCAGTGATCAGCTGGAGATGCTGGTTGATGACCAACTATGGTCCTTGCCGAAGTATCGTGAGATCCTTTACGTGATGTAGTATACTGCTTGGGGGGATAACGACGTTAGCCTCCCAAGCATGATACGAAAGGATAACATGAGCCGATTCGGGAAGGGCGCATCCGGTAAACACCGTGGTAAACGACACGGGCCAGGCAAGCGCAGCGGTGAAAACAACCACGGCTCCAGGCCTTCTGGCCAAAACGGTAAAAACGACGGCCAGCAAGATCGACCTAGGGCTGCAGGGGATCGCCCCCCAAAGTCACAAGGCCACGGAGAGGGCCATAGGCATCATCGTAAAGGCGCTCCTGATAGAAACAGACCACACGTCAAGCCGTTCCACCGCCGAGATCACACATCGGATTCCCAGGATAGAGTCCGCGCTGAGTTAAGTGAAGACACGATCCTTAAAAGTCGTCAGTTAATTAAATCCTGGCTGAGCGCAGGTGCCGAGCTAAGACAAAACATAGCTGCCTCAAACAAAGGTCCATCAGATCCAAAATTGCTTAGCCTTGACCCTTGGCAACAGCAAGTTTTCGATCTACTTCGTAGCGGAGAGAGCGTTGTCGTCGATGCTCCGACAACGGCCGGTAAGACTCGCGCAGTTGAAGTTTTTTTCGCCATGAATATTGACGATCCCACTTTTCGAGCTGCCTACACGACACCCGTCAAGTCGCTATCAAACGATAAAGTTCGAGAGCTACGTACCATGTTCGGAGACGATAAAGTTGGAATAGCAACGGGCGACATAAAAGAGAATCTAGACGCACCGATTGTGGTTGCGACCCTCGAAAGTTATAGAAACTCGTTGCTGGGAATTGAACCAGATTTAGGCCGAAGTTTAGTAGTGTTTGATGAGTATCATTACTTACAAGATGAGGGCCGAGGAAGTGCATGGGAAGAGGCCATCATCCTAACGCCGCCGTCGTGTCAGGTTTTGTTGTTATCGGCCTCCGTCGCTAATGCTGAGGAGTTTGCCGACTGGATTTCGACCCAAGGAAAAAAACGTTGCACAATGGTACGAACAGAACACAGGCCAGTACCTTTGACAAATCTAGTTTACTACAGCGGCCATTGGCTCACGGAAGACTGCCTTCCTAAAGATGCATTCAAAGGAATGAATCCCGCTAGGCAGCAGCTACCTTTAAGGCACGCCGATCTCGTTGCAAGACTACCAGCCCTGATAGATTTAGACTTGACCCCTTGCATTATTTAGTGTGGTAAGAGGTTTGACTGTGAAAACTTGGCCATGGAGATTGAGCGGGCATTACCCCCGTTAACTGCCGAGCACGCCGAGAAAATAGGCAGTGTACTGCAGCAAGCCCATAAGGATGTTGGCGCTCTTTCGTTTATTAAACCCTCTCTTCGACGCATGATGCAAACATACGGCGTTGGCTTCCATCATTCAGGGCTTGCGCCCGCAGCAAGGATCGCGGTTGAGCGCCTTGTAAAAGATGGCCTCCTTAGATTTTGCTCGGCCACTATGGGACTTTCCCTTGGTATAAATTTTAGCGTGAGAAGTGCGCTGATCGCCGACTACCAAAGACCAGGTGAGGCCGGCATGACGCCTTACGCAGAAGGTGAAATTTTGCAGATGTTGGGACGCGCTGGGAGGCGAGGTAAAGACGTCATTGGATTTTCGCTTTGGTCAAGCGTGGAGTCCTACTCAAGACAGGCGGGCGCCAAAAGAGAACCTTGTAATTCGCGCCTACGCACGGATCCAACCACTCTGTTAGGACTTCTAGGTCGTGGGCTGAACTTGAGCACAATAGAAGGCATTTATGCTAAAAGCTTTCTTAAATACCAACACCGTAAGACAGATCTACGACTGATCAGAAGGCCAGACGTCGAAAACAAGTTATCAACTCAGAACTTACCCTGCATAAGTCCGGCAGCAGAGTTTGCACGATTTCAACCCAAACTCGACGCACAGGCAAACTCGCTACAGAGCACTTGTACTGCATGCACTCTGCGTCAACCATGCCACTTATATTTAGACCATCGTAAGCAGGCTAAACTCGCTGGAATGCATCTACACTTGCACAAACTGGGGTTCATATCTAACAGTGAAAGCCTCACAAACTTGGGATCTATTGCACGTTACTTTCCACAAAGTGGCGGGCTGATGCTTTCAAGCATGATAGACAAAGGTATGGTGACAACCGATAAAATGATCGCCGCTGCAGAATTGATGGCAGCCCTCTGCTTGCCACGATTTAAAGAGCCGGGGTCGGACCCTAGCTACCGCTTTCCGTTTGATGCCGCTAAGCTCGAAGATGATTTGGAATTGTTTTATCCAATAGAACTCTTTCCCGAGGCCTATGACCTGCCGTTTGGACGACGAACCTGGCATCAAATAAAAGAATTTAATCCGTCAGCAGGATGGATTGTGCGGCAATGGCTCACAGGCGCTGACTGGACAAGTCTGGTCAAGAATGGGACAACGGAGTACTTCGGCGTCGGGGATCTGATGGGCCTCATGTATAGGGTGGCCACTTACCTACAGTCCCTGGCCGCCTTGAGTGAATTCAAAGATTCGGCCAAGGCCCTCAGGAAAGAACTTCTTAGGTCGCCGCTAGATCTGACTCTTTAAGGTGGCTCGTTTGAAGATCCAAATAGATGGTATAGTCACGTCTGATACCTCTTATGAATTCTGAAAATCCATTTAATAACAGCATGTTAAATCGGGATTAACTCTCGATTTCGATTTTACATATCTTTTACTGGTGCCTTATTCAAAGGCAGCCGACAATTGTAGTACGAAGAGAAAATGAATGAACACCCACGAGTGGTTCGGATTGGAGCGCGAATGGATGCGGTTGAGACATCAAAAAACACGAACCTTGAGACAGCGACTCAGACGAAAATGAACTGGGGAAGTGTTTTTTGGGTATCACTCATGCACATTGGGGCGATTTTCGCGTTGAATTACGCCTCCACACAAAATTTCGTGACGCTGGTTATTATGTATTTTCTAACTGGATGTATAGGCATCACGATGACATACCATCGCATGATTTCCCACCGCACGTTTGTCACACCAAAATGGTTTGAAAGGATATGCGCCACGTGTGGCGCCTTGGCAATGCAGGGTGGCCCGATCAAGTGGACAGCCATACACCGTCAGCACCATTCCGCACCCGATACAGATATGGACCCTCACAGTTCGCGCCAAGGTTTTCTACACTGTCACTTTTTGTGGACCACTAAATGGCGCGACCAATTCGACAATCCCGTCAGGCTTCGCAGATTCGCAAGAGATGTCGCCACTGACCCCTACTACCGTTTACTAGACACCGTCCCCGGACAAGTCGTTCCACAATTGATGTTAGCAGCTTTATTGTACTGGATTGGCGGCATCGGCATGGTGCTTTGGGGAGTTTGTTTACGGATGGTGCTTGTTTATCATGCTACTTGGTGTGTCAACAGCGCCACACACTTCTTTGGATACCGAAACTACGCTATCAATGATCTATCGCGTAACACTTGGTGGGTTGCATTAATTACTTTCGGCGAGGGCTGGCACAATAACCATCACGCAGTACAAAGTGTTGCAGAAGCGGGTCATAAATGGTGGGAGATCGACCCAACGATGATGGTTATTAGATTTTTAAAATCATTGGGCCTCGTAACGCGCCTAAAATCTATTAAAGACCCAGACTGTCTCAGGTCTGACAATAAAATAAAACTAAGCGCCTAGAGATCGACTTTATTACTGGACTATCTCGGGATGACAGCTGAGATGCTGCAGGTATGGCGGTGTGCACCCAAGATACTCTGTCGCTTGTCTCTCGCTTGTGCCAAAGGCCGAAACAAAACGATTATAGGGTGGCATATCCGGCCCTCCTGGAGTGAAACACGTAGCCTCGCAATACCATACCTCTTCAAATCTTTGCACGGTATTCATAGACTTGCCGTATGGGTTATATCGCGAAAAAACACGACGAGTCGGTTCGTTGCACGACTCGTCACGCCACCTGGTCAAAATACCTATATCAACGACATTTGCTCCCGAATCACGCTCCAACACTTGCAAAAAATCCTGATTACAGCTCAGATCAAAATACAAACGCTTTGCGCCAAATGATCCGTCCTGGATCAACTCAACGTCTGCAAACTTTAAAAAAGACGACGTTGCAGCAAATCCTGTAGTTGAAAATAGAAAGATCAAAAAAACAAGACATCTCATCATGCGCATCTCCTCAACAACTATCAGCAGGTAATCTTCCAGGGCTCAGTACCCTGAGTCACCAAATTATGGTACACGACTTATGGCGCTATGCAGCCGAAATATTGGAATCTTGATCAGTTTGTAGATCGTAGGGGTTTTTAATGCCCATTATACTCAGCATTTCACTAAGCGCTAATGTCTCTCTTGGATCAAGTAGATTTATATATATTTTTGAGAACTGAGTAAACTGCCATGCATGACTTGGATTCATAGCTGGCGTATTTCGTGAAATGGCAAGAAAATTAAACCCAATATGTAATTCGTTGTCAGCGTCATCCCAGATCTCGACAGATAATGCGCGACCGCTTAACACAATTTCTGCAGTTTGATCTAGGGCGGATAAACATGCCAACTCATGCGCAATATCGACAAGTTTCTTAGACGATTCAATATCGACCATTATTCTTGGTAACAAGGACCCTCTCAGCCCTCGAGACGTGAGAACATGCTCCATGTCGTCGGAGAGAAGTGTAACACTAACGCTGAATCCGACATTTTTATGTGTCCGGCACGAAACTGGTCGCCCAAAAACACTTTGTCCAACTAGAACTTCCATGGCTAATCCCGCCGCCATTTTAACCCCTGGAGAGTCCCCCGCCATCAGGACCCGCTCAAGCGTCCCGATTGCTTCAATAACCCTGGAAACCAGTTGCCTAGCATCTTTTGACATTCGTTCACCCACGCTCCCCCGTTTCGATTTTACGGGGAAAAAGCTAAGTCTATTGAGAGGTTATGCTAAGGTCTGAATAATACATGCCTTTTTAATATGAATAAAAAACGATAACTGGCCAAGTGGCCTATGAATAAATGTTGACCAGTGCCTTGCAACCCGTTAAAAGCTCGTCAGTTTTACGATGCTTTGTCGCCGCATTATCGATTGAGCCCTTCCCCTTAACTGGGACCGTTTTATCTACAAGTTCTGACAAATTCAAAAGTTTCTCCCAAAAAACAAATTTCACCTTAGGCGACAAAGCTTCAGGGGCCGGCAAGACCGGCCTCTTGCTTTTTAAGCCTCCGTATTTACGGCGATAAACGCCTCTTTTTATAATTCCTCTTAATTTTTAGCCTTTTCGGCCGAACCCCCTTCATGGCCTCGGATCTCTTTGGCCTATTTGGAGGATGTGTCGATATGTGGCTTCGTAGAGCCAGACAGAAAATATTATTTACATCAGCATCACTATGCATGACGGTGACGTCTGCATTTGCCGAGGACGCTCAGCGTCTTTACCGAAGTGCTCACTATCTGGGGCGCGGCGATACTGGACTCGCTACCGCCGATGGACCAGACAGCATTTATTATAACCCTGCAGGAATCGCTCAGGGACAAGGCGTCTTTGGTCAGCTTATTTTTTTGAGTCCACACCTCGAGTTTAGCGACGACGCCCGAAACATGGCGACAGAACTTCAAGACGAAAATGCCGACATACCCTCGATCCTACGAAAGCGGGTCGGTAAGAATCAACACATAGGTCTCTACAATTCCACTGCGATTATTTTTAGACGAGCCGCGCTTTCGGTTTTTAACGCTCAAACAACGGACATTCTTGTTTTCAAGTCACCAGAGTCGGGAGGCCTTGAAGCCGTGAAAGCTCGTTTATTCACAAATAACGGCGTAGCTTTCTCTCTCGCACAAGACTTTATGGATAAGCGCCTGTTTATTGGCACCAATATTAAATACCTGCATAGAGGCACAGTCAGTCTTGATGCCAACATAACGGACGCAGAATCGCTTGGCAACATGGAGGCGTCTGACTTGTTAAAATCAGGCATCGGCACCAGCGTTGACTTAGGCTTGATTTACAAATTTAAGGGACTTGTCCAACCTTCGATTGCAGCGACCGTTCAAAATGTTGGCGGCACAACGTTCCGACGACTAACAGACGAAGCACCCCCGCCTTCGCCCCTGAAGCAAATCATAAACCTCGGCTTCGCCATTCAACCACAATCTCAAATGAGTAAGTTTAAACTATTGGGTGAAATCTGGGATATCACCAGTCGACAAAATTCCTCGAGATTTAAAAAAATTCACCTCGGAACAGAGTTATCGGTGCGCGATATGATTGGATTTACTGCCGGGCTGTCGGAAGGCTGGTCCAGCGGAGGTTTCTATCTCGATTTCCGACTCCTGAGGTTAGATGCGGGAATCTATATCCAGGAAGTTTCTGACCGCGCCGGGATAAGACCCGACAAGCGTTTGATGTTCAAATTGACCATGGGACTGTGATGGGAGACTGCATTATGTCTAAGACCAAAAAACTTTATATTATTGCACTCATCGTATCTCACCTAGTTGGCTGCGGCCCTAACCCATTTGCGTCCTATGAGACGAAAGATCCTGGCGAGGACGCCACCGTCGCTCTCGAGGACGGCAACCCAAATAAGGCGATAAACATACTGACGGATGCGTTAAAAGATGAACCAGAGAATTGGCAGTGGGTCTCGATACTAGCCCTTGCTTACGCGGAGAGAGCTGGGATCAACGCGTTGACGTTAGCACAGAAGATGGCGTCTAATTCAGGAGGACAGGCCGCAACGTCATCCAATGAGGTCACATCTTTATTTTCGATTTTGCCAGATGCCACTGATGCAAATATTAATGACGTCGACGAAGCTGTGGCTCTGATGCTTAAGATTCCAGCCCTCAACCGAACAACGGCAGATGTCCTCAAAATAGCCATGTTTCAAACAGCTTCACTGACGCTGCGAACGAAGAAATTAGATACGAACGGAGATGGCATTATTTCAGTGTCGGAATTGCTGGGAATGAGTTCGGGTGATGCATTGACTATTTTGACGCAATTAGCTAGCGCCGCAGCGGCCTTTGCAGGAGGTGACCCATCCTCGTCAACCGACCAAGCAGCCGCAGCGCAAATTAGCACAATTCAAACAGCCATCGGGACGTGCCCAGGCACCTCTCAAGAGGATAAGTTGAAAAATTATCTAAGCAAAACAGGCTGTTAAAACTACAAAACCGACGTGCCGACTCCCGGTTGCAAAGCAATCAGTTTCTACGGTATACCAACCCCACTATGGCGAACAATAACGTCGGTGGACGTGGAATTTTAGTAGCAGCGAACGATCTCATTGCAGCATCGCTTCTTGTCATTTGGGGGATTGTTTTAGGTCCTCTTGGCATTCTGCGCGGCACTTTATACCTTGGTAACGCATTCTGGTATGTCTGGATCTTAAGCCCCCAAGGGCTATTAAGTCGGTTTATGAAAGCTGCCATAGATTGGCGGCTCGGAAACTTCGACTCGGCGGTCTTCCAACTTGAATTCTTGGTCACTCGAATTGAGAACGCCTTGGGCCGACGCCCTACGTCTCGGCACACGCGCATCGTCCTTGAAGACTTCTACACCCTGCTGGTTCGTGCCTATCTCCACGGCGGACATATCGACGACGCCATGCTTGTTGTGCTTCGCGCCAAAAAAACGCTTGATTGCGATCGCCTTCCAGAATTGGCTAGGTTGGATGCTAAAACTGCCCATTTGGTGCGAGCTGGACTGGCAGCAGGTCGACTACTAGACGGTGGAGGACTTGCTACGCTATACGTCAAAGCAGCAGAAACACCGTCTCTGCAACAGACTAAGACAAAAAATTCTACTAAAACTCCGACCATACCTAAACGCCAAGGTGCAACTGCGCAGGATGTGAAAACCCCGAGTCGTGGTAACATCATCCCATTCCCAAAGCCTCAGCTTCACCATCCGGGCGACGATTCCCATCCTGAGTTTTAATGACTGGCATTATTGATCTAAGATCAGACACCGTAACAAAGCCGACTGCTGCTATGCTAGAGGCGATGTTTGCCGCCGACGTCGGCGATGATGTTTACTCAGAAGACGCTTCCGTCAACGAACTCGAGAACACGGTAGCAAACCTTCTTGGATTTGAAGCCGCCATGTTCACACCATCTGGGACAATGGCAAACCAAATAGCTATTCATTGCCATACGCGCCATGGCGATAGTGTGCTCACCGAAGAGGACAGCCATGTCTACCTTTACGAAGCTGGCGCTGCAGCCGCTCAAAGTGGCGTGCAATTTGATCTTATACCGCTATCAGATAACTGGTCGAGTTCGACTATCACTGCGAAAATCAAGCCAGAATGGCTACACTACGCATCAACCAAACTTGTTGTTGTCGAAAACACACACAATCGAGGATCAGGTCGTGTCCTTGATTTAGCTTGTATCGAGCGTATTCAACAAGTAGCCAAGGAACATAAACTCTTAACTCACTGTGATGGTGCTCGCATATGGAATGCTGCGGTAGCGCTTGGATGTTCAGAGAAATCTCTGACACAGGGGTTTGACTCGGTATCGGTCTGTTTTAGTAAGGGCCTCGGCGCCCCGGTTGGCAGCGCTCTGCTGGGCCGGCGTCCGTTCATCGATCAGGCGCGGAAGGTCCGAAAAAGATGGGGTGGCGGCATGCGGCAGGCTGGGTATCTTGCCGCGGGTGCTACCTATGCTCTGATAAACCACCGGCAAAGACTAATTCAGGATCACACGAGAACCAAAAGCCTCTTTGACGGAATTAATGAACTAAAGAACGATGGGCTTCCCGTCGATACGACACTTCCTGAGATTTGGACAAATATTTTGTATTTTCAGGTCTCTGATGGTGAATTTTTAGTCAGCGCCCTACAACAACATGGCATTCTAATGAACCACCTTGGCCACGGAAAAATACGGGCAGTGACCCATTTGCAGATTGAGGACAAGGATATCGACAAAACCATCGAAACATTACGCAAAGTGCTAAAAAAAGAGATATTTAAGCGATTTTAGTCCTTTTAAAGATTTCCCTCAGAGTGTTATAAGATAAAGCTTTCCCGCCTGGCGGTTATTGGTTTTTTGCGCGGCAGGCTGAGTCGTTAACGATTTATTTAATGCAGGGGTGACATACATCATGGCAATCAGGATCGGCATTAATGGATTCGGTCGTATCGGACGTTCTGTATTCCGAGCAGCGCTCGATAAAAAAAACTCCGACATCGAAATCACTCATATTAATGACCTAACTGACACGAAAACCTTGGCTCACCTCCTCAAATACGATTCGGTACACGGAGTTCTCGACGCTGAAATTTCTCACGACGAGGGCAGCATTACCGTCAATGGAAAAAAAATTACCGTCTCTAAGGTCAAAGCAGTTCCTGAGCTCCCATGGAAGGACAAGAACATCGACGTTGTTTTTGAGTGTACTGGGATTTTCACGAAAAAAGCCGACGCCGAAGGCCACTTAAAAGCGGGCGCGCGCAGTGTTTTAATTTCTGCTCCGGCAACAGACGAAGATCTCACCGTAGTATACGGCGTGAACCATCAAAAGCTCGACCCTAAAATTCATAAAATTGTTTCAAATGCTAGCTGCACAACAAACTGCCTTGCCCCATTCACAAAAGTGCTCCACGAAGCGCTGGGCATTAAACGGGGCCTTATGACAACTGTGCATAGCTACACGAATGATCAAAACACTTTGGATTTGCCACATAAAGACCTGCGCAGGGCGAGAGCGGCGGCACTCTCGATGATTCCGACGTCCACAGGCGCCGCAAAAGCAATCGGCCTTGTTATACCGGAACTAAAGGGCAAACTTGATGGCCTTGCAGTTCGAGTTCCCACTCCAAATGTATCTCTGGTTGACGTAACGTTTGAAGTTTCGAAGGCGACAACGCGAGACGATGTGAACAAACTCCTCAAAGATGCCGCCAATGGACCGCTCCGTGGTGTTTTAGGCTACACCGATGCGCCGCTAGTCTCTGTTGACTTCAACGGTGATAATCACTCGAGTTTCATTGACGGTGATTCCACAAAAGTTATGGACGGAACCTTGGTCAAGGTCTTGTCGTGGTATGACAATGAAACAGGATTTAGCTGGAGAATGCTGGATATTGCTCGTTTGATGGCGAAGTAACATGACCGTCAGCCTAACCTCACGCGGGGGGCGACATAGGAGATACATATGGCAAAAGATAAAGCGATTACGTTAACTCGTAAGGAAGTCATGGAGTGGCTTGCGGAAGGCACTAAAGACTTCAAAGATACTGATATTCGAAAAGCCAACCTCATGAAAATCGACTTTAGTGGCTGCGATCTAAGTGGTTGTAACCTCAGTTACAGCAACCTCAAGGATGCAAACTTCACCAACGCCGTCCTCAATGGTGCATCCCTTTGGAATGCGAACCTCGAAGGTGCTAACTTTACTAACGCAAGTCTTGAAGATGCAGACCTGGACTACGCTAAACTTCGAGGGGCTATTTTGTACAACGCAAACCTGCGACGCGCTCATCTGCCAACTGAGTTGATCCCTCGAGACGACATTATGGCCTCGGTAGAGACTGGCTGCAAAGTAGGCCAGCACTAGTATAGCCTTATTGAGAGGAGCTTAGCCTATAAAGGCTCCGGGACAATTTAAGTTGTCAAACATGCGAGCTTTTGTTTAACTCTTGGTCCTTGAGAAATGGCGCTGTGGCGGAGTGGCTACGCAAACGATTGCAAATCGTTTTCACACCGGTTCGAATCCGGTCGGCGCCTCCAAATCTTTCCTAAAACCTTCATCTTTATAAATTCAATGGGGCGTCACTGTTGAAAACAGATTCAACACAGCTACGCCTGCCACGATAAGCCCGATACCAATACCGCCGGCCAAGTCCAACGTCTGGCCAAGAAAGATGAAGCCGACCAGAGATACCAGCACGACACCGAGCCCTGACCAGACTGCATAGGCAATGCCTACTGGCAGAGTTTTTAATGTTAGCGATAGGAAATAAAACGCAACACCATAACCGATAGCCACAACTACCGATGGGAGAGCGCGGGTGAAGCCTTCGGATGCCTTAAGAGCTGATGTCGCGATAACCTCGGCGACAATAGCGACAGCTAGATAAAACCAGTGCATAAACTAGCCTCGATGACCCTTGAACCTACTGGACACACTCGGTGTTCTCTGGCAACGACTCTGCGGCCTGTAGTAGTGCTTCTGGAACGCTGCGACCAAGACTCTGCCGCACGAGTCTGGCATTATTCTCACTGCTATAATCTGAAAACTTGGAGGTCACTGAACCTTCACCCTGTGATGACATATCAAAGACTTTTACTGGCTCACGACAATCAAAATTAAAGTCTTTAAGTTCAGCTGATTTGACGCCCGGCGCTGACTGTGTGGCAAAGAAGACTTTACGAGCATCAACATCATAGACGATTCGCCACTTCGTAGCTCCACTGGCAACACGTTCGATTCCTTCGAAACCAAATCTCACCCCATCGCGTCCGTCCAAACTTGCCGCACGTCTTATGTGGTCGGATGCGATAACAAAGCGGTCCAATGAACCCTTGGATGTTGGAACGGGGCGACTACCACCGAATCCGTCAAAACCGGAGAGATAATCCATCGACGTTTCGTAAGAGTCATTTGTCAAAACCTTGTTGCCCCTAGCTGAAAGATCTGTGATGACGAGTTCGCCCTTAACAGGCTCTACGGAAACGCAGGCTCCCGTGGGGTCACATGCCATATAATGCAAAGGAATCAAAATCTTTGATAATCGTGTTTGTTTCGTTAAGTTCACAACGTCTTCAACCGATCCAGCCATATCGAGCATAAACTGAACCCACTGGCTCTCGTTCACGGATGGTTTTTCATCAACACCTGGAAATTTGGCACCACCAAGAACCATCACTTCCACAACTAATCCAGCTTCGTTTAAACCAGCATTGGGAAGCTCTCGTCCGTATTGATTCAAAGTGATGCTACCGTACTTCGATGTCCACGTGAGCGGCTTATCGGTCGGAAAAACTGGGATTGCGGATTTACGTACACCACGTTTGTTAACGTGCACAACGCCCTGCTCTTTATCCCAGTCATAGGATTTACCCACGTAAGCATGGCCGCTCTCCTGGTAGCTAAACGTGGAGCAAGCCAACGCGCGAGTCGACGAATAAACCGGCGACACAATAAGAAGCGCTGCTGCAAAGCGCGTGACTAAAAGGTGAGACATGAAACGCATAAGACCTCCCGGCTAGAAATCATGAAAAAAACACCAGACTCCGCCCCTTCGCGTCAAAACATTGGGGGGGGGGATAAACCGCTCAACTTCAAGCAGGAATGATCAGAACTGCAACATCAGAAGAACGCTGTATATCGACGATCCAGTTGGCCCGCAAGCCAAAATTACAACCAGGAACTGGAAATCGCTAATTTCATGACGTATTTTTCAGTTCTAAACCTGCTAAAAGACCGCCCAGGTGGGCGGTCTTTATAAGATTTAATTATGAATCCTGATCCGCCCTAATCGGTGAATGCCGTAGCCCATTTACCTCGACTGCAGGTTCCTGCCTCCACCGATCCAAAAGCAAGGCAGGGAACCCCAGAACTTCGACGCGGGTGACCGACCTTATCATATAAATCGGCTGTTGCCGGTGCCGGATTAAGCTTAACCGTCTCAGAGCTCAGGAGGATCCTTATGTTTAGAACAGCTGTATCGATCGTCGATGCATCCCCTTCGTAGATGGATACTTTGAAGTGTTTAGTCGGATCATTCCAGTAACTCACCAAAAGCCTTCGCGCAATCACCGGATCAATCCCGAACGTGTTGCGAACAAAAATATCTCGCTCACTAGGGGGAGATGAGACCTCCCAGTCTTTAAGCATGCTCTCCAGGGCAGCGAATTCGGCCTTTGTCATTTTCTGAAGCCCCTGTGGCGCTCTCCCACATCCCGATTCCCCAGACGGGCTAACCTGCTTCAAAAGTGCTCTCCATCCATTACCGTCACCTTTAACCTCACACCCCAGAGCTTTATAGATATCCTTATCCAATGCTAAATCATCGGCGGTAGGTTCGAGGGTTGTAATCATAGAAAGCGATTTTTTTCCGGGCTTCTCGCCTTTTCTTCTCAGAAACTTTTCATGCATGACCGTGCCAACGTACACCAGTACAGGATGACCCTTTTCCTGAACATTATAATTCTCGTAGCCGTAATCAGCATGATGCATGAAACCATATGGGGGTACCCACTTTCTCGACACATCCAACTTGTCCGTCCACTCCCGCTTTACAACCTTCAAAAACTCATCGCTAATATTTTGTAGCGCAAATTTATAGTCGATGCGCCCCGCCGCCACGGCGTCCGCTAAATCATCAAACATTTTGGCAAAAGTTTGAACAGTGACTGTGACCTTGCCGTTATACTCTTCAACACTCTGGGCCTGTGCTGGTGTTGGCGAGACTCCGCCGGCGTACTGAGCTACAAGTCGAGCCTCGTTTTGTATAGTTCTAATATTATGTGGATCCGCTAGAATGCCGGCAAGCATACCCGCTTTGACCTTAGCCATTCCGACAAACTCTTGAGCAGACGACACATCGGCCGTTCTACCAACCACCCTATCTAAAAAGCCTAAGAGTAATTCTGGCGCCGTCATCGGCATCAAAGCGAAACTTTCTTTCTTCGTCAGACGGCTTTGCATCGATTTAGGGACTGCATAGCCTTTATCAAAATCACCGTCAGCAAAAACATGGGATACTTTTGCGTCTTCAAATTTCTTCCCGGCGAGAGAGCGATAACGAGCATCGCCAAGGCCTGCAGGACTAAATGGCCGCATCCATCCCAAGTTAAGATTTGTCCAGGCAAACCATGCACAATACATATTTGGAAGAAACAGGCTACCTGATGTGTCCCTTGCTGACTTTATATAATTATCCGCAAATTTATCGATGTCTGCTGACGTGCGAAGCGCCGTCGCCATGACGCCGTAATTACCCTCGAATTTGAACTGATCAAAACCAAGAGTCCCCCAACGAGCAATTTGCCGTCCGTACTCATCGACTACACCCCAATCGGGGAAGCTTCTGGGCACAAATCTGAACACGTGAAATGGGGTAGAGTCGACCCCATTGAAGGGTTTTGCATAGCCCGCCGGTGTATCAACCGTCATAACCGCACCGTCAGATTCGCGTTTTAAAATAGTTGCGGC
>JBEIGW010000012.1:0-22236 GCA_040381655.1 Deltaproteobacteria bacterium | reverse complement strand
CGCTCTCGGAGCGCTGCGCCGTAATCGGTACACTCGGAATACTTACTGCCGGCACAAAAATCGAAACCGGTCATACAACACCTGATCCCGACGTTTTGTACCCAAAATTAAAGGCACTTCTTGAAACCGGCGTGGAATACGTTGCCATGGAAGTTTCAAGCCACGCACTAGTTCAGGGAAAAATTTGGCCGATTCGTTTTGCCGCAGCGGGTTTTACAAGCTTTAGTCAGGATCATTTGGATTTTCACAAAACCATGGACGCCTATCTTGACGCCAAATTAACACTATTCAAAAGTTTTCTTCGGCCAAATGCGCCTGCTTTGTTTCATGAAAGCTTGTTACAATGGCCGAAGATTGCTGCCACGATCAAGACCTCGGAAAATTTTTTAATCTACGGATCATCGTCGTCAAAACCAGACTTTGCGTTGACTTACAGTATGCATCGGCGCCTTGGTCGAAGCGAAGTGGCGCTATCCTCATCCGAGGACGCCGGTCGGTTTGACATCCCGATGATTGGGGACGTCTTTGCCCAAAATTTTGCTCTCGCTGTCATTATTGTCAGCAAGATCACTAAACTGCCTATCAAAACCCTCGCCGCTTCCATCACAAATAGTCGCTTGGAGCCCGTGCCTGGACGTCTTGAGATCGTGCGTGGCGAAGAACTGCCCTGGCGCCCTTTAGTTTTTGTTGACTATGCGCATACCCCTGATGCGCTAGAAAAGGCACTGAATAACCTCCATGACCCTGCGGGGCGTCTTGCCGTTGTATTCGGCTGCGGCGGCGATCGGGATAGATCCAAAAGACCGATGATGGGAAAAATCGCTAGAGACCTAGCAGACACGGTCTTTATAACAAGTGACAATCCAAGAACCGAGGAGCCAAAATCGATCATTGACGACATTGTTGCTGGAGTGGAGAGCCCCACTGCAACCAAAGTCCTCGCGCCTGAAGCGCTACAGGTTATCGTGGACCGCAAAGAGGCCATCTGCAAGGCTATTGCGTCGTCTTTCGGCGGAGACACCGTCCTCGTGGCTGGCAAGGGACATGAAGACTACCAAATAATTGGCAAGAAAAAGCTTCCCTTTAGTGATCAATCCGTAGCTACAGAGTCCCTAAATAGTCCGAGGTCCTGGCTTGTCTTTGGCGCCGGTGTCAGTGGTTTTGCGGCGGCGGAGCACTTGATCCACTTTGGCGACAGAGTGACGATCAGCGATGATAAAATTTTTGATGTTCCAGAAGCACTACGTAACAAGGTTCACGTGCGTCAACTGTCAGATCTAGTGTGGGGCGATTTTTCAGCGGCAGTTTGCAGTCCCGGCGTTCCTCTTGACCATCCCTTCTATAAGAATGCTGCCCAGCTCGGCTTGCCCGTCATATCGGAGATTGATCTTGGTCTTGATGGTTTTGCCGGACGAATATTGGGTGTCACTGGAACAAACGGAAAGTCGACCACAGTTGCAATGACAGAGCATGTGGGTCGATCCTTAAATCTGTCAATAAGGGCATGCGGTAATATCGGACTTCCGCCTTCCGCTTTGAACCTTCGGCTCGCCTCGCCAAGAGACTCGGTGGTGATCGAATTAAGTAGCTACCAACTGGAAGGTAGCCGGTCTTGGTTATCTGAGGCGGTGGCCATCACTAGTTTTTCCCCCGATCACCTCGCCCGACACAAGACTATGGACAATTACTTTAGTACCAAGTGGAAAATCACGAAATGGCTGAAGCCAGGTGGCACACTCCTTCTATCAGCAGATGTTGCGACATTTGCACTCTCTCAGCCTATCGACTGGCCGGATGGGCGAATCATCATTGTCGGCTCTGATTCGTCTGCCATCAAAATTCCATCTCGGCACGAGTGGATCAATTTGAGTGCTGGTCGGGCCATCATCGGCGGTAAAAGCTTCGATCTTGGTGAGTTCGGACTGATTGGCTCTCATAATCAATCGAATGCTATTTTCGCATCAATCATGCTTGAGACTCTTTTCAACATAAGTCCACGAGATAGTTTTCAAGCGCTCAAGAGATTTAAGGGTTTGCCGTACAGATGCCAAACGGTGCTCGATAGTTCTGAGTTAAAAATAATAAATGACAGCAAATCAACGAACCTGGAGAGTACCCTTTCGGCGCTTAGCATGATGTCTCGACCCGCGATTTTGATGATGGGTGGACAAGGAAAGGGCGAGTCCTACTCCCCCCTGGCAAGCGCTCGAAGTAAAATTCAAACTCTTATTACGTTTGGCGCATCTGGAAGAACTATCGCCGCCCAGGCTCCGCACGGGCTAAAATGCGAATTTTTCGAGAAAATGAAGGACGCCACCTTGCATGCGCTTCACCTTGCGAGGGACAATAAGTGGGACATATTGTTCAGTCCCGGCTGTGCTAGCTTTGATGAGTTTAAGAATTTCGAGGACCGTGGCGCGACATTTAGTCGCATCGTACACGATGAGCTAGATAATTCCTAAGCAGGGCCATAATAGAGCTTGGAGCAGAAGATGGAGCGCATTTCGCAAAGACTAAAATCGATATCGCTATACTCCCACAGGCGGGATACGGGCGAGCGCTCAGACCGAGAAAAACTTTCCGACGCCGGACAGCTACTCGTATCAACAACGCTGCTCCTGGTCATGACAGGGCTCATTATGGTTTATGCAGCAAGTGCCCTGAAGGGTGAGCAGCAATTTGGCGATAGTTTCGTTTTTATTCGAAAGCAGGGCCTTGTCGCTCTAGCGGGATTGACTCTGATGTTTGGAATAGCCAGGGTCCCGATGATTTTAATCGAACGTTTAGCGCTTCCGTTATTGGGATTGGCGCTTGTTCTACTTTCGCTGATTTTTATTCCTGGAGTCTACACGTCCGGGGGAGGCGCGGCGCGGTGGATTTCATTTGGTGGTTTTCGATTTCAAACATCTGAATGTGCAAAGTTAGCATTAGTATTTTTTCTTGCAAAGAACTTGTCTCGTCCAGGCTTCGACATCCGTCGACTAAGAACTGGTGTCTTACCAAATGTTGTTGTTTTTTCGGCATTTGCCTTGCTACTCATGAGACAACCTGATTTCGGTTCGACCGTTTTGATGGGTCTCGTTATGTTCTCCATGCTTTTTGTGGCGGGTCTTGATTGGAAATTCATTTTGAGTTCAGCGCTTTTATCGTTAGGAGCGGTAGCGGCGGCAATTACGGTAGCCCCGTATCGTTTGGCGAGACTCACGAGCTTTCTCGACCCCTGGGCGGAAATTAGGCGTGGTGGCTTTCAAATTATTCAGTCATATTTGGCGTTTCAAAATGGTGGCCTTCTTGGTCTGGGACTTGGCGAAAGTCGGCAAAAGCTTTTCTTCCTGCCCGAAGCCCATACAGATTTCATTTTAGCCGTTCTCGCTGAAGAACTCGGTTTCCTCGGTGTAACGTTTCTCTGCCTCGTATTCGCATACTATTGTTTTCTAGGCTTTCGCATTGCATTTTTGCAAATCAATCCGTTTCGGCGCTACTTGGCATTCGGCTTGACGGCAACCGTTGGTTTTCAAGGGGCAATCAATATGGCCGTTGCGATGGGGATGCTCCCCACCAAAGGAATTCCCTTACCGTTTATAAGTAGCGGCGCTAGTAGTCTATTGATGAGTCTGGTAACTACGGCGCTGCTGCTGCGTTTGAGTATATATGAACCCCAACAGCGCTGATTCAGATCTAATCAGACGCCTGACGCCCCTGGCTCCTTTCCACTTCATGGGTGTGGGAGGTTCTGGAATGTCACCTTTAGCTGAGTTGGTTGCATCTTTAGGCCTGCCGGTGACGGGAAGTGATTTGAAAAACGCTCAAACTAGTTCTCGGGTAAGTTGCTTGGCTCAGGACAGTGCGGAAGAGCGCTCGGCAGTCCAATCCGCAAAATGCGTTGTATTCTCTAGCGCAATACCTAAAAACAGCAAAAATTTTATCTTGGCTAAAGATGCGGGAAAGACCTTGCTTCACAGAAGCGATCTTTTGGCTATATTTTGCAACTCATTGAAAACAATCGCCGTCTCTGGAACGCATGGCAAAACAACCACATCCGCGATGATTGCTCACATCCTAGAATCGCGGGGTGTCGCTCCCTCTTGGATTATTGGTGCAAGCTTTGCAAATGGTCAACCCGCATTCAAACTCGGTACATCGGATCTTATGGTGATTGAGGCTGACGAGTCAGACGGCACATTTGTGAAGTACCGACCATTTGTAGCAGTGGTCAACAACGTTGAAGCTGACCATATGGATTTTTATAAAACAGAGGATCGCTTACTTGAAGCGTTTTCAGAGTTTTTATCGAATACGTCCAACCATGGTTGCCTTATTTTCAACGCAGACGATCCGGCGCTTTACAGATTAGCCACTAAATCGGGAAAGCTGCGTAAGAGTTTTGGTTCGAATGGGTCGTCGGAGTTTAGACTTATGCACACGCGCTCAACGGGGCTTTCGACATCTGGTGAGTTAAGCACTAGTGGCAGGAACGTCACGTTTAAAATCCCGATGACCGGCCGACACAATGCCTTTAACGCCCTCGCCGCGGTTGCGGCCTGTGTGGCGGTGGGCTTAGATACCGACGCCTGTGCCTCAGCCCTGCAGTCATTCCCGGGCGTAGCGCGGCGTCTACAAGCGTACAAAAACCGCGCTGGCGCGCTGATTTTCGATGATTATGCACACAATCCTGGCAAAATAAAAAGTTGTCTGGAGGGGCTCGTTAGTGCCTTTCCTGAAAAGCGCGTGATTGCCGTCTTTCAGCCGCACAGATTCAGCAGGATTTCTAGTTTATATCGATACTTTGTTCGGGCTTTTCGATTCCCGAATCTTCGAGTCGTGGTTTTGCCCGTATACGGCGCTGGAGAGGGCGCCATTGATGGTTTTTCTGTGGATAAGATCGCTGACGACATCCGTCTTGAGTCAGGGGCCCAGACGTTTACGGCTTATACTTTGAAAGAAGCCGCAGACTTGGTAAAATCCATGATGGATCCAAATAAAGATATAATAGTCACGATTGGAGCCGGGGATGTTTGGAACGTCGCAAATGATGTAGCCGAGCGCCTTTAGGATGCGGTGTGCTGTCTCGGGAACTCCAGTGGGACTGGTTTTGAGCCTAAACTTCACAATGATTGGGGGCTAGATCAATGTTTGGTTTTCTTCGGCCAAAAAGTCAAAGAAAACGTTCGGTTCTGGCCAAGCAGAAGGTCAAATCGTCACCCAAAGCCCAGAAAAGCGGGGGCCAGGCTTGGTCGTTTGCCGCCAAGGGTCTCCTCGGTGTGCTGTTTGTCGTGATCGTCTGGGGGCTTGGAATTAGGATTAGCGACAAAATTCAGGAAATCGGGTCCTACGTGAACTCAATTCTAGTACTTCCGCCAAAAGAGTGGCGAATAGAAATTGTGAACTCCATCGGGGCTCATTTACCGGAAGATGTTAAACGTGAAATTTACAAGATTGCAGCCAAAAGCCTCCGTACGGGCTCGCCTCAAGAGTTAAGAACTTTGGCTAGGAGTGTTGAATCG
Organism: Deltaproteobacteria bacterium; assembly: GCA_040381655.1. GTDB lineage: Bacteria > Bdellovibrionota_B > Oligoflexia > Oligoflexales > RGVZ01 > CAMDKS01. The sequence goes on along the minus strand of JBEIGW010000012.1, from coordinate 16,732 downwards.
TCTGGAATGCTTGAAGCGGTTCGCGTGATTCGACCCGTGACAGATGCCGTCATTCTGACAGCTGAGCTTCGCAAACCGAGCCTACTCATCGATATCGGTACTAAGACGCGGTTTTTGACGGCGGACGGAACTATTTTTGGTGACGCTGCCGACAGTTCAACTCATTCGAACCATCCCAAACCAAATGTCCGGGTCACTGGTATTTTTGATCAGAGGCCCAATCCACAACTTGATCAATCCCAACGCGTCATCACCACCTCAGATGAGCGCCGTCACTTAGAAGATGCCCTTGAGATTTGGGGGCTCGTACGAAATAGTGGCGTTGAAATTAAATCAATAAGCTTTCAAAAATTTCGCGGCTATGCGCTCATTTTAGATGACGATACGGAAATCGTAATTGGCCTGCAGCCCTTCGCGTACAAGCTTAAAAAGCTGCAAAACATTTTGGATGGCCTCCGTCGCGACGGTGTTGTGGCATCAAGAATTGAGCTCGACTACGAGGGCAAGGCCTTCATCAAGGAGCGCAAGCTCTGATGTCCCCACAGCAAGTCAAAAGAAAATGGTTTGCGTTGATCGATCTTGGTCACGGGAATTGCCGACTGGCTATGATCCCCCATGACTACTCCGATCTCCTCCTTTTTGAAGAACCGAGTGCGGGCCTCATTAAAGGGAAAGTTGCTGATCGTGATGCTTTGACAGCTAGCATACAAAGGCTTGCGCAGCGTGCGGGATTATACGATTTAAATTATGAAGCCTACGTGAATATTCCGGCCAATCAATCGCGCGCCCTTATTCAAACGATAAATCACAAACTAAATGGAACGTATCGCTCTTCCGATTACGAGGCTATTATCGATATGGCTCTGGAGTCCGCATCACTTGGCCTTGATGAGGTCATTGACGTCATTCCTCTGCAGCTCCGCCTAGATAGCAAGCTTGCTGACCCACTTGCATTTGGCACCGTAAGTCGCGAGGCCAATATGCGCCTAATGATGGCGACTCATCCCAGCATATTGCTTGAAGATGTATTGTCATGCCTCAATGGAGCCGGGATTACTGTGTCTGAATTTAGATCCAACGGACTGGGCGTATCCCGTGCGCTGCAATATCTACGGGCTAGCTCTGAAAACTCTGCTCTTCTTGATTTCGGTCACTCAACTATTACCGGTTCCTTGATGGTAGGCGGAGTGGTTAATCAATTTTTCTGCGTGCCCGCGGGTAGCGCCCATATCACAAAAGACTTATGCGCGGGTCTCGGCGCATCATATGAGGATGCAGAGTTAATAAAAATCGATCTGAATATCTCGGAGATTGCGAATTCTAATTTTAAATCGTCTCGAGCAGCCCACTATGCAATTCCGAGAATCACAGAGCTCATGACATTAGCATTTAAAAACTTTGCTCTGTATCGAAGATCCTTGGATGGCGGCTTACTTTTTTGCGGCGGTGGTTCGTCACTTACTGGTTTAGTTGAGTACTGCGCCCAAAAATTCGGCGTTAAAGGACCTCTTGTCGCGCAGCTTAATGGAGATGGTGCAAAAGTTTTTGTTGGTGTCTCAACGGGAGTTCCCTCGCAAAGCCACCCTAGTCCTGCGCTGACGCTTGATAGTAGCTGGATTGCCTTATTGGCCCAGGCTCGCGCGCTGATCAGACTAAGGCGCGCAGTGTCTTCGGAAAAGGACGCGCGCCCCCTATCAAAGCTCAGACCCTTGTGGACATGGCTGTCTGAACTATCGCGGTAAAATTCTCATCATCATTTTATTTTGTCAAAAAGTTGACACGCCCTTTTTGGGGTTATTATAATTTTGCATAGAGTTCAAATAATTTGGTCTGGATTCGCATGGTTGAAGCCTGATTAAATGCGAAAAACTATGAGAATTTAAAGGGGGTTTGAATGTCGTTCAATTCATTTGGCGCAAAAATTAAGGTCGTCGGTGTTGGTGGAGGCGGCGGAAATGCTGTCAACACCATGATTAGAGGCGGTCTTGAGGGCGTTGACTTCATAGTAGCAAATACTGACGCGCAAGCTCTCAAAGCATCACTAGCTCCTCATAAAATTCAACTGGGGAAAGAATTGACCAAAGGTCTCGGTGCTGGAGCGGATCCGGACATCGGACGCGACGCCGCTCTCGAAGATCGGATGGAGCTTCAAGAATATCTGAGTGATGCTGATATGGTGTTTATTACAGCTGGTATGGGTGGGGGCACCGGCACTGGCGCTGCAGCTGTCGTGGCGCAAATCGCAAGAGAGCTTGGCGCTCTAACAGTCGCTGTAGTCACAAAGCCCTTTGCATTCGAGGGTAAGCGTCGTCGCAAGCACGCCGAGCATGGAGTGGCGCGGTTAAGAGAGTGTGTGGACACACTTATAACGATCCCGAATCAAAGACTACTCCAGGTTGCGACTCCAGACTTGAGCATGCTTGATGCTTTTAAGTTAGCGGATAACGTATTAGTTAACGCGGTTCGGGGCATCAGCGACATTATCAACACACCGGGTCTTATCAATGTCGATTTTGCCGATGTAAAAACCGTCATGAGTAGCATGGGGCATGCGCTGATGGGTATCGGCTACGGCACGGGCGCCGAGCGAGCTCTATCGGCCGCAAAGCAAGCCATTTCGTCACCTCTTCTCGAAGATATTGACATCGAAGGTGCCACGGGGATTCTCATAAATATTACAGCCGGCACGAATGTCAGCATCATGGAAGTCAATAACGCCTGTATGGTTATTCAGGAAGCAGCCCATGACGATGCTAATATCATCTTTGGAGCTGTGATAGACGAGACTCTTGGAGATGAAATTCGCATTACAGTGATCGCGACTGGATTTCCGGTTGAGGAAGCTGTCCAGCCTGAGGAGCTTATCTCTGTTTCTACAAGACAATCCCCCATCTCTAAGCCCCTGAATACTGCTTCCGCTCAACGCTTGGTAGCACCGCCGCGCCTTACAACTCCAGTGGCTGCTACGGCACCACGAGATAGGGCGCCGGTAGTACAGCCTACTGTTACAACTCCAGCGCAAGCTCCGATCGTTAGACCTCAGGCTCCTACACCGATGGTGAATCAGGTGGCAATTCCAGTTGTGCCAACTAGTTCACAAACATTCGAGGCGCGCATTCAACACCAGGCCAGTCATTTGCACTCAAACAGCATGACCTCAACACAAGCGTCGGTTCTACCAAACCGCAGCGCGTCACACACGCATGTCGCGCCGGCCAATATGCCAGAGTTCAGAGAGTCGCCCGCCGTGGCGCCAGCGGTAGCTACGCCAGCTCAGCATCTTCAAAACATTGAAGCTGTTACTCAGGTCTCCGCGGCACCATGCCGAGTCGACGCTGCCGCCGAAGCTCAATCGCTTGCCGATTGGACATTCGATGAATGCCTAGACACATTGGATGACACGGAACAAACGAGTGTTGATACTAATCAACATCCAAGTCACAGCTACACCAACGCCAGCGTATTCGATCAGCCTGAAGAAGCGTCTAATACATCTCCCGAATTCGCTGATGACACGTTTGCTCATGAGCCCTCTGAGATCGCTACAGGCGGCGGCACTTCTAGTGAGGCCTCCATAAACGCCAGTAAAACCGTCGCTGATATGGTGTTTGCCGCTGATGAGGGGGTCATTTCGCCCGCCAGCGATTGTCGCGCTGGAGCAATCAAGGACGTCACCGCATCATGGGACTTCGACCCCCCAACACCTGATGTGGTGTCCGATGAAATCGATCGAAGAATTGATGAGGCTCTAGCGCTCGCCGAGCAGATGAATGCCTTTGACCAGCCGGAGTTCGGGGCGACAAAGGGCGGTGCTGGGCTCGATCTTGATGATCTCGATTTGCCGGCATTCCTGCGCTCTAATTCAGAGACGAATTCGATCTGATCTTTAAGAATTCAGGGGCGCGCTAACTATCGGATGTTGGCGCGCTCTTTCATTTATGTTCTTCGGCATACCCAGAGATACAATTGCTCTCCGCTCAATCCAGACTTATTAATGAGCCCCTGGACCCTGCTGGCAGACATCAGGTCGACGATCAACAAGTCAATGTTATTAGTCGTCTGGCACGTTAGTGATGCGCCTGAGGTTTTAAGGGTTGAAAAATATCTCTCTGGCGAGGTCTTCTTAGCGGTGTACCAGACTTGACGTGCTAGACTATCGGCACAACCGCTAGATGTTTTATTATCTTGATCTATATCTTGTGGAAACATGACTTGCACATAAGGTGATTGATAAAACGGCGGAACAATCGGCCCTCGCTCGCCAGGCTTAGGCTGGTCTTTCACATCCCAGTCCAGGCATACGGTTTGATGCTGCGCACGCCCAATCGAATCGAGATACTCTAGAACTCCATATTTCTGTCCCCTAGGCCGGAACGCAGTAATCACACCAAATAGGCAACTAACAGCAACAAGAACTCGAACCGGCCAGGATACTTTTCCAGACTCCGTTTTTTTGACCACATTCGAAACCAAGCCAAACATCAGCGGCCAACATACGGGCGTCACGATCAAGACGGGGAACAAAAATCGCTCCTCTTTATGAGCAACGACACTATGCCCAAAAACAAAAAACCAAAAAATCCACGTCATTAGGCTTTTAGGCCGGACGAACATCATGATAGTTAGAGTTGCGAACGAGAAAAATCCGCCCACCAGTCGGCCTGATGTGCCGAATTCAAAAAAGTAGGCATACCACGGAGAGACGCCAAAGCGACTAGCAACACCTTCAATAATATTTGCATGAAAATAATTTGCCGGTGTGACAACAAAACCACCATACATATATGAATCAAGTAAAACGAATACGAGCGAGGCCGTCAAAAATCCAAAGACGTTAATCGACAAATGCCTTAGCGACGATCGTCTGATGACGAGAAGCCAAAGCCCTACAGCAGCATATACAAACCCCATTTGAAATCGAGAGAAGAACATTACCCCATTCAAACATCCGCACCAAAAATGATCGGCTGATTTTTCATTTCTATCTGGGTCAAAATTTCTACCCATGTAACCCAAAAGCAACATGAGCCAGGCTGCCGCAAAAATCTCTGAATTCGTACTGGCTACCATTTGTGATAAAAGAACGGAGGTTGCCAGGAGAACTCCGCCCAACTGTCTTTCTTTCGGATTAAGTCCATCAAGTTGATGGTTTCCACATCCCAAAAAATAACTCGTAGCCAATACAACAAAAAGCGCGGAGAGTGCTTTAACAAATTTAATCGCGACGAACGGACTATCAGAAACTAAGAACCCCAACTTTAGCGGAATAGCCGCAAACCAAGGCTGCAGCCACGGACGAATACGACTACCGTATTCCCAAGCCAGCTGATCAAATGAGCCCCTACCAATAGCTGCATTTGCAAATTCTATAATCTGAAAGTGTTCATCGGGGTATAAATAGCCGATCGAGAAAAAAACTCCAATCACACCGACAAGAGCTAGATATAGCAAATGTGGCTTGATGTTTCCTATTGGGCCATTAAACAAGAAGGGCGGTTTATAGAGCTGCATTCAAATCGACTTTGTGTCCGATTTGCAGTCCCGTCGTAGTGGGCGGTAACCCCTCGGCGGGACTTCTGGAAGCTAAGGTTGTGGCAGCAAAAAAATCCGTGAGCCTTGGTTCGTCTATTTTCGCTGTGCCAAACTTCTTCTCAGCCCACCGAAATAATACATCTCCAAAATAACCACCCATGGTTAGGCGACTTCGGCCTCTAACTTTTGTATCAATGGCACGAAGTAATTCTGCGCCTGATGATGGGGTTGTCGACGTAAGATCGACGATCCTGCAATACTGATCTTTATTCGCTACAACCTTCAATGCCTCGTCGATGGCCCAGATAATGTCGGTCATTGTCGTCAAAACAAGGCCATTCGTTTGGCGAGGTAGCGGCAACAATATCGGCCACTTTGTCAGTGACCCCGCCGCTTTAAAAAAATCAGCATCATAACCACACCCGCTTATGACGCCCGCGCGAATAATTATCTTTTCAGGAATTGAGGAATTAATAACCACATTTTCGGCCCAATATTTTTCCCGAAGCATTGGGCTTTTAGCTTTTCTATCAACGCCAACCCAGCTCAATAATATGATTTTCCGGGCATTGGCCCGTTCCATTGCTCGTACAATGTTTTGCGTCATAATAACGTTTGGCGATCGAGCAAGCTCTCCGTCTGATATTTCAGACTTCTGGGTGGATCCCAGTACGCCACCATGCCAAGCTAGATGGATCACAGTGTCCGTAGACTTCAACGGCGCCAGTAAGGACTCCGGCGCTAAGAGATCGCAGCAGAGGGGCAGTACGTTTTTATGGCTTGCTGGTAGTTTGTTACGGTAGAGCCCAATGAGGGCTTTGTGTTGCTGCGCGAGGTGCTCCATCACTCTACTGCCAACACTGCCTGCGGCGCCAGTGATGAGTGCTGCTCGCCTTGCTGCTTGAGTTAATGACATGCTACCTCCAACAAAATCAATGTGCTACGATGTAAAATCGATTTTTGGACAACACCCATTATAGCAGCGAATCGTAAATTTTAAGAGTTTTTTCAGCGCAACTCTGCCAAGTGGGTAGCTCGATGGCCTTGTGCTCCGAGGCTGATGGTTCCTGAAACTGCACGACAATCGACCTTACCGCCTCAACCCAACTATCCAGGGAAGTCTCCGGTTCCAAGGCGAGGCAACGCTCCGAAGCAAATCCACACACATCATCAATTCCTGTCCCCTTAACATAGACGACACCGCGTCGCGCCATGACGGCATCGGCGGCTGGCAAGCACCATCCCTCAAAGAGGGACGTGTGGAGAAAAACCTTCGATTTCTGATGCATTTGAGCTAATTCGGCTGGCTTGATTGCGCAGAATATTTTGACATTATCAGGGGCGTCAGCCAAACGGACTTGGCCGGCACGATCCGTTACAATATTAAAAGTCAGGGACGGAAGAGCCTTTGCGATCTCTAGCACAAGCTCAAGCCTCTTGTATGCCTCACCTCGCGCAACTGACAACACATCGCAATTGACTTCATTAGCTAACGTCGCGCGCTCAGCAAGTGGCTGGCGTGTGGCCAAGGTTCCATTGGGTATAATGTGAATTTTAGACTCATGAGCGTCACCGAAGACATCCAGTAATGTTTTCCTAGTCCAATACGACGGAACTATTATCGCATGAGCCAATTCCATGACGCGCGGCAAGAGTATCCGTGTCTGAATGGAGAGCGGCGAAAAATCGTTTGTTAACAATGGAATAATGTCATGAATGGTGATCACAAATCTATCTTGCGCACGCGGCTTAACAAAAACTGGAAGGTTGATGTTGCTTAGTCCGTGATAAATCACGGCTGGATAATGCCGCTTTATCTCATGATAGGATAGACTCGAAAAAACGGGCTTGAGCCTACCCGCTTTAGCGAAAAAATTACGCGTCCCAAAGGGCGCTGCTTTTAAAGGATCAACAGTAAGTACCTGGTTTACCTCTACAAACGGCGGTACATCCTTGCCGAAGGCTGTGACGCGCAGGCTTCTTCCAGACCCGACGCAAGCTTCATAGAGACGCGAAGCATAATATCCGACGCCTGAAAACGGTGATGAGAGGCCCAAACCATCCCAAATAATCTGCCGTTCATGCGGGTTTGCACGAGAGCTCGCGAGGTTCATGTCCTTGTGCTCCGTCGGCTTTGTCACGTAACGATGGGTCGATTAGTGTCCCTGCTTTAATGCGCCGGCAAGTTCCAGACGGGCCTGGGCTCTCTTCTTCGCCGCAAGTGCTCTCGGTAAATCAAGCGTATGGTCTGACGCGGATTTTGGAGTCAGCCGATCCTCTGCCCGAGACAATGCTTTTTTTGCACGTTCCACATTTATTTCACCCGACTTTTCAACAACATCGGCTAGGACCGTGACGCTCTCCGAAGAGACATCAACGAACCCTCCCGCTATAAAGAGCTTTTCCGAACCCCCACCGTCTTTTGCTAAATCCAAGGCTCCAATGTCGAGGGCTGCTACCATGGCGGCATGTCCAGGCAACAAAGTCATGTAGCCAAGTTCGCCTGGTAGGCCGAGCGAGTTAGCTGGGCCCCGGAACAATATCCGGTCGGGGGAGAGAATTTTAACCTGTAGCTGTTTGTCCGACATGCGGTCACTCCACTGTGGGTGCGATTACTTCATAGAAGCGGCTTTTTCAAACGCCTCTTCGATGGTTCCGACATACAAGAACGCCTGTTCAGGGATGTGGTCGGCTTCGCCATTACAAATCATTTTGAAACCCTTAACAGTATCGGCAAGTTTCACATATTTGCCTTTGTTGCCTGTGAACTGCTCGGCAACTGTGAATGGCTGGCTAAAGAAGCGCTGAATTTTTCGAGCTCTCGCAACCGTTAGCTTATCCTCATCCGATAACTCATCCATACCGAGAATGGCGATAATGTCTTGAAGATCTTTATAGCGCTGAAGAATCGACTGAACTTTTCGCGCAACACCGTAGTGCTCAGCTCCAACAACTTGCGGATCAAGAATCTTTGAGCTCGATGCCAATGGGTCAACCGCCGGGTAAATCCCAAGCTCGGCAATTTTTCGCTCTAAGTTTGTCGATGCGTCCAAGTGAGCAAACGTTGTGGCTGGAGCTGGGTCGGTGTAATCGTCAGCGGGAACGTAGATGGCCTGTACCGATGTGATGGAGCCATTTTTTGTGGTAGTAATACGCTCTTGAAGTTCGCCCATTTCACTAGCAAGAGTTGGCTGATATCCAACCGCTGACGGGATTCGGCCAAGAAGCGCCGAAACTTCTGATCCTGCTTGAGTGAACCGGAAAATATTATCCACGAATAAAAGAACGTCTTGGTTTTCTTCATCACGGAAATATTCTGCGATTGAGAGGCCGGTCAATGCAACGCGGGCACGAGCTCCGGGCGGCTCATTCATCTGGCCGTAAACGAGTGCTGTTTTTGAAATAACGCCAGACTCCTTCATCTCGTGATAAAGGTCATTACCTTCGCGAGTTCTCTCACCCACCCCAGCAAATACGGAGAAACCGCCGTGTCGAGTAGCAATGTTGTTGATCAACTCCATGATCAAAACAGTCTTTCCTACACCGGCACCGCCGAATAATCCGACCTTGCCGCCTTTTGCGTAAGGTGCAATTAAATCTACGACCTTGATTCCGGTCTCAAGGATTTCAATCTGGGTTGACAGACTTGTAAATTTTGGAGCAGACCTGTGAATTGGATACCGCTTTTTCGTTGTTACCGGTCCAGCTTCGTCAACAGGGTCTCCGATGACGTTCAAGATCCTTCCGAGAACTTCGCGACCAACCGGGGTGGTGATCTGCTCGCCAGTATCTTTAACCGCAACACCTCGAGCTAGGCCGTCGGTCGTATCCATCGCAATCGTTCTAACAACGTTTTCGCCCAAGTGCTGAGCGACTTCTAAAATCAAGTTGTCAGCGCTATTGTTAATCTCTTTGTTTGTCAATTTAAGCGCATTGTAAATAGCTGGAAGCTGTCCTTGCGGAAACTCAACGTCTACAACTGGGCCCATTACCTGAACTACTTTTCCTACTGCAGCTGTCATATCCTTCTCCTCTGGGAGATTTGTTATTTATTGATACTCAAATTCACACTAAAACTTTCGGCTCCCGATGCTACAGGACCTCGGCACCACTCGTAATCTCGATAAGCTCTTTGGTAATCGCAGCTTGCCGTCCACGGTTGTACTGCAACGTCAACTTTCGAATAACCTCTTTTGCGTTCTTTGTAGCCGAGTCCATTGATGTCATTCTTGCGCCATGTTCACTGGCCGCGGCTTCTAGTAAAATCCTGAAAGTTTGGGCCACTACAAGCCTCTCCAGCACGGGACCAATGAGCTTAGCGGCCACAGGCTCCATGATGATATGACTGCTAACATCACTGTTTGGTGCCGACTTAGCAGGAACGACGGGAAGCAACTGCTTAATGACGGGTACTTGGCTTAGGGCGCTTTTAAACTCAACAAAAGCCACGTGAACTGCATCATACGTGCCCTCGCCGAATTTGCTGACAAGCTCATCGGCCAACGACTCTGCCATTTCATACTTCGGACGCTCGGTCACTTTCTCTTTATCAGCAACCATAGTCCACTTAAGCTTCTTGCAGAACATGGACGCGCGCCGTCCCCATGCCATCGTGTCAAGCGTGACGCCAGCATCAGCCTTCTCTTTCACAAAACGAGTAGCCACCTTAAATAGCGCAGAGTTTAAACTGCCGCATAGCCCGCGATCAGTTGAGACGAGCACAAGGAGTTCCCGCTTATTCGACGTCCGCACCTCAGTGAGCGGAGTCACGACATCGCCAGCTGCCAAAACCACTTTATTGACCATGTCAGCAAAGTGATCTCCATATGGACGAGCTGCCAATACCGCGTGATTTGCTCTGGCAAATTTTGCGGCTGAGACAAGCTTCATGGCGTGCGTAATTTTCTGCGTGTTTTTCACGCTGACAATACGACGCTTGATGTCCTTTAAGTTAGGCATTTGGCTTGAACCCTTTCGCAAACTCTTCAATAGCTTTTTTGAGGTCAGCTTCGACATCAGCTAACTTGGCGCGCTGTTCGATCTTGGCCAGAAGCGATGAATATTTTGCGTTGAGATGGTCGGCGAGACCCTTTTCAAAAGCTAGCACCTGAGATACTTCAACCGTATCGAGATAGCCTTTCGTCGCTGCGTACATGATCGCGACCTGCAGGCCAACGTGCATCGGCACATACTGACCTTGTTTTAAAATTTCGACTAAACGAGCGCCGCGATTTAGGGCTCTTTGCGTTGCTGCGTCCAAGTCAGAGCCGAACTGAGCAAATGCAGCCAACTCACGATACTGTGCTAGCTCGAGTCGCAAATTACCCGCGACCGATTTCATAGCAGGAACCTGAGCGGAACCACCCACCCGACTAACTGAAAGACCGGCGTTGATAGCTGGGCGGATGCCCGAGAAGAAAAGATCAGCTTCGAGGAAGATCTGACCATCCGTAATAGAAATTACGTTTGTAGGAATATATGCGGAAATATCTCCGGCCTGAGTTTCGATAATCGGAAACGCAGTAATAGACCCGCCGCCCAATTCATCGTTTAGCTTGCAGGAACGCTCAAGAAGTCGGCTGTGAAGGTAGAACACATCTCCCGGATAAGCTTCACGTCCCGGAGGTCTACGAAGAAGCAATGACAATTCGCGGTATGCCGCTGCTTGCTTAGAGAGGTCGTCATAGAAAATAACCGCGTGCTCGCCCTTATCTCTAAAATATTCAGCGAGTCGGCAACCAGAATATGGAGCAAGGAACTGCATTGGGGCTGGGTCAAGCGCCGTTGCCGCAACAACAATCGTGTAGTCCATGGCGCCTGCTTTTTTTAGCTTGTCCACGACTTGGGCAACAGTCGAAGCTTTTTGACCGATCGCAACGTAAACGCAAACGACGCCTTTACCTTTTTGATTAATGATCGTGTCGATGGCTACAGCTGTTTTTCCAGTTTGACGGTCACCAATAATAAGCTCGCGCTGACCGCGACCGATTGGCACCATGGCGTCAATAGCCTTGATCCCTGTTTGAAGTGGTTCATGCACGGACTTACGAGCAATGATGCCTGGGGCCTTCACTTCAACTTTGCCGCGCTCATCCGTCTTTAGAGGTCCCTGCCCGTCAATAGGATTGCCCAAAGCATCAACAACACGACCAAGGAGGGCTCGACCAACTGGAATCGAGTTGATTTCATTTAGACGTTTAACGCTATGGCCTTCCTGGATTTCATCGGTCTTTCCAAGAACGGCGACGCCGACGTTGTCTTCTTCAAGGTTCAAAACAACGCCTCGCACGCCATTTTGAAACTCGACGAGCTCGCCTGCCTTTACGCCCTCAAGGCCGTAAACGCGCGCAATACCGTCTCCTACTGTCAGTACTGTGCCCGTTTCAACAAGCTCTGCCTTTTGGCCAAAGCCCTTGATACGCTCGCTGATGATCTTGCTGACTTCCTCAACTCTGATCTTATCCATAATGCTTCAACTATCCTTTCATTAGCGCTGCGCGAATTCGGCAACGGAATTCAAACGATTTTTCAAACTCAGGTCTATGGTGTAGTTGCCTACGCGAACAACCACGCCACCTAAAACGTCTTTATCAATCTCACTTTGCACAGTGATTTTCTTTTGGAATATCTTCTCCAAAGCACCCACAAGCTCTTTCTTGATGGCATCTGATATCGGCTCAGCCGTAATAACTGTGGCCTCAGCAACCCCGCGCTTCTCATCAAGCATGTGTTTGTATGCTTTAAAAATTTCAGGCAAAAGCGTCGTTCTTCCCGCGTCGACGACCTGATCGGCAAAGCCGCCCAGGTCTTTGGCGGAATCGGTCTTTTGGGCAACGAAATTTAAAACGGCTTTTTTAAGGTCTGAAGGCATGACCGGACTTTTCAAAACCATCTTAGCTTCCGGCATTTCAAACAGCTCGCTACAAGCCTGCAAAAAACCCAGCGCTTTTTCTGATAAGGCTGGTTGGCCCTCGGTCAGCTTCATCAGGGCTTTCGCGTAACGGTTTGCAATTAAGTTAGAACTCATGTCTGCTGTGTGCTCCGTTGGATAAAGTAATCACTGCGCACTCATGGCTGCAGCGGAGGCTATTTTTGACTTCAAAATTTTTTCTTTGGCTGCGGCGTCGAGTTCTTTTGATATCCGTGTCGCTGCAAGTCCCTTCGCTGCTTCGACGATCTCCTCGCGAAGCTCAACCCGAGCTCTCTCAACGGCTTCTTGCGCCATTCGAGCCGTTTCTTCTTTGATCTGACGTGTGAAACGCTCTGTTTCATCGATCATGCGACGCGCCTCTTCGTGTGCGGCTGACTCGCTTTGCTTTCTGAAATCCGCAAGATCCCTATCCAAAGCGTCAAACCTTTGTTTGACTTCATCGAATGCTTTTCTTGCTGCATCCAGGGCCTGGGCCGCTTCTTTCGACGCGCTCAAATAATTTTGTCGTCTTGCTGCAACCATTTCGAGAAGCGGCTTGCGGAACAAGAAAACGAACGCAGCAACAAACACGAAAAAATTAAAGTACGGGATACCAATTGCGCTGAAAAAATTAAGATGATGGTCCACAACAACTCCGACTAAGTTTAGTGCGTCACCTGAGCAAAGAATTGATCGCCGATTAGTTTTATCGTCTCTTCTTTTCGAGAGCGCTCTTCTTTTAAATTGTCCGTGATGGCTGACTCTATTTTTGCTTGCTCCGCTTTAGCTTCAGATTCAGCCTTTGCCAAAAGAGCTGTACGTTTATCGGAGGCTTCTTTTTTTATAGCGTCACGAACCTGGGCCGCATCTTTGTGAGCGGTACGCATTCTTTCCGTGATTTTCGTCTCAAGGCTCTGAGCTTCGAGCAATAACTTTTGTGCCGAATCTTGGCTGCCGCCGGTTTGCGCCTCGCGCCGACTGCTCAATGACAGGTACGGCTCGAGCATTAATTTCTTGACGACAAGCATGTTCGCGAGAAAAATTACTGCCTGAACTCCAAGAACGATCGGATCTGGCTTTAGATTTAATTGACTCATATCAGCGCCAACCTAAACAACAAAAATAAACTGAGTAACACCTAGTTTTGAGGTTGGTGTGATAACTCAGAACCCATTGTGCTGCAACTAAGTTTTACTTGAGAGCGCTATAATCTCACCTCAATTTCATACCAAGCATACTAAGAAGCCGTTCGAGCTCCGATGACGAAAAGTATGAGATCTCGATTTTCCCCTTAGCGCCGCTTCCTGAGATTTTGACCTTGGTCTTGAGGGCGGCCCTCAGCGATTCGGCAAGGTACTCTAAATCCGCGGCATCTTTTATGGAGGCGCCCCCGGGATTTGTGGCACTTGACTTGTAATTTTTAACTAGTTGCTCGGCTTGCCTAACATTTAGGCCCTTCTTTATGATAATGTCTCGCGCCCTTAGAATTAGCTTTCTATCCTCAAGGGACAAAAGCGCTCGCCCATGCCCCATTGTTAGGCGATTTTCTACAAGATCATCGCGAACTTCCTTCGGTAGAAGAAGAATTCGTAGAATATTAGCGACAGTAGACCGCTCTTTGCCTACTTTTTCAGCACACTGTTCTTGTGTTAAGCCAAAATCGTCTATTAACGATTGGTAGGCCTCCGCCTCCTCCAGAACGTTCAAATCTTGGCGTTGGATATTTTCGATCAGAGCTACCCGCAGCTGTTCTTGATCCGTCATGGGCTCACGAATGATCGCGGGTATTTTATCGAGACCGGCCATCTTACTAGCGCGGAGGCGTCGCTCACCTGCAATCAGCATATATTTGCCCGGAGTGGCTGACCTCGTGACCGTTACTGGCTGAATGACCCCATCCACCTTGATGCTGGCGGCTAAGGCTTTAAGCTCAGACTCGTTAAAGATTCTTCGAGGTTGGTGCGGATTAACCTCAATCTGATCCTGAGGAATTTCGACCACGCTGTATTTTGCAATATCTTTGGCGACAGCCCCTTCGACGCCCCTGCGAGTTTCGGCCGTTGGAATATTAGGATCCGCCTCAAATCCACCAAGAAGCGACGTTATTCCTTTTCCCAATGATGGTTTTCTTGCGCGCAAGTCTGGCTTCATACTCATACGTTAAGTCCCTCATGATTTGATGTGGGTGTCGCGTTTTTCTCGCTGGTGCCTTGGTTTTTCTCTGACAAGCGTTTTGTCTGGCGGCGGATAATCTCGCGGGCAATCTCCATATACGCAATCGCTCCGGTGCTGTTGATGTCATAGAGTATTACAGGTTTACCGTGAGATGGCGCCTCAGAAAGCCTAACGTTGCGGGGAATAACGGTTCCGAAAACCTCGCCCTGAAAGTGAGTCCGAATGTCCTGTTCAACCTGATGACAGAGGTTATTTCTACGATCATACATGGTTAAAAGAATCCCCTCTCGCTCAAGATCGGGGTTTAGTCTTCGTTTAATTAGACCAACCGTCTTTAGTAGCTGACTGAGACCTTCCATCGCATAGTATTCGCACTGCATTGGTATTAATACTGAATGCGCCGCCGTTAAGGCGTTCACTGTCAATATTCCCAGCGCAGGGGGACAATCTATGATTATATAGTCGTAGATATCAGTAACTTGAGCTAGCGCGTCCTTGAGACGAACTTCTCGACCAATCGCTGTCACCAGCTCGATTTCCGCTCCGATGAGATCTTGGTTGGCTGCGGCTAAGTTCAGGCACTTAAGCTCGGTGTGTAGAATGGCGCTTTTGATGGACACCTCATCAACCAGAACATGGTACATACTTGCTTGCACACTCTCTGGTGAAATTCCAAGCCCGCTGCCTGCGTTTGCCTGTGGATCAAGGTCAACAAGCAGAACCTTTTTTTCAGCTGCAGCTAATGACGCGGCAAGGTTTACTGACGTTGTTGTCTTGCCAACTCCGCCTTTTTGGTTCGAGACGGCGATAATGCGAGCCATCGTTCCTCCGAGAATTCGTTTAATTTCGTGGGCGAGTATACCAAAAGATTATTCGGTTGCTAGTTAGATTTTGAAACTTTCGCAGAATGTTCCACGTGAAACACTGTTCGCCCTCAGCACATTGTTCCACGTGAAACAAAAAAGCCAGCACCCGAAAGTGCTGGCTCCATACATGAATAGAACTAGAAATTACTTCAGCCACCAAAGGAAGCCGATCACGAAGCCAAGAAGTGCAGAAAGCTCAATGAACGCCAGCGACAACAGGAGGGCGCCGAAAACTGCCGGGCGGCTTCCTGGGTTACGAGCAATACCTTCCAACGCAGAACCGGCGGTCCGGCCTTGGCCACCGCTCGCGCCGATCGCTGCTAATCCCATAGCAAGGGCAGAGCCGATAGCTACTAAACCATTGGACGAACTAGCCGCGGCAGCATCACCTTCGGCAAGCGCCACACCACTCACAAGAACTCCAAAAAGCACAACAACCCACTTAGACAATTTCACAATTCACCTCATTAAATCAATAAATACAAATAGTTAAACCAACTCACAAGCCAAACTCAGTGGTCGTGAGAAACGGCCATGGAAATATAAATGCTCGTCAACAAAGTGAACAAGTAACTCTGAACGAGCGCTACGAGCAAACCAAAAAACATCAGTGCGGACGGGATGATTATGTATGGAACATTCGACGTGAAAATCCCTAAAAGCAAGTGGTCCGCAAAAACGTTACACATCAAACGTAAACTAAGGCTTATAGGCCGAACCAAATGCCCAATGAGCTCGATCACTACCATGATGGGGGCTATCGCCAACATCGGCCCGGTAAACTGCTCTAGGTAGTGCCAGCCGTGCTCCTTAAAACCCGCGAAATTATATACTAAAAATACAGTCAACCCCATCGCAAGGTTGCCCGATATATTCTCTGTAGCTGGTGCCAGCCCAGGAACTAAGCCGCCAAGATTACTAACCAAAATAAACATGAAAATCCCTGCGAGCAGCGGCGCGTGAGCTCGCCATCTATCTCCAAGATTCTCCTTACTTAGGCCAACCACGAGGTCCATCGCCATATCGATTAATGTGCGCACTGAAAATTTGCCATCTGGAGCAACATCGTCTCCAAGGCGCGCGACGCTGCTTCTGTAGACAAGCCCTAAAACCGTGCAAACCGCGAGTGTGAAAAGCCCGCCTGCCAACACAACCACGCGTTCGGCAACGTGCGCATCATAGGACGCCCCACTGACCAATCGGTAGGCTTCGTCATACCAATTAACTATTCCACCGGCCGCAAAAGCCT